>JBOICL010000312.1:0-19429 GCA_050740055.1 Stenotrophobium sp. | reverse complement strand
CATGATGACTTCGGCGCCGAGCGCTTTCTTGTAGAACGCGAGCGCTTCTTCGCAGCGCCCATTGAAGAACAGGTAGGGTTGAATCTGCATTTGTGATTCTCCAGTGTGCCCGCCAGGATTCAGGCGGTCGTTTGCGGTGATGGGTTTGGCCTATTTCACGCGTGCTGCCTCTGCGCAATCCGTTGCTCAGAGTTCGACAATGGTCTTGAATCCGCCAAAGAACATGCGCTTGCCGTCGAAGGGCATGGACTTCGGATCAGTCAACTTGGCCATACGCGGATCTTTCATGACCTTCTGCAAGATCCGGTCACGCTGCGCACGCGACTTGTAGACGACCCACGCAAACACGACCGTCTCGCCGGGCTTGAGCTTGACGCTCTGCGGGAATGACGTGAGCTTGCCGGGCTTTACATCGTCGGCAACGCACTCGTTGTACGCGAGCGCGCCGTGCTCGCGCCAGACCTTGCCGATCTTCCGCGCCATGCGACGGTAAGCCACGATATTTTTCGTGGGAACGGGAACAACGAATCCATCAACGTAGTGAGCCATGCGGTGTCTCCTTGTGCAGGTTGAGTAGTGATGCACAGACCTTTTCAGAATCAGCGTTCTTCCGCCTATTTTTCAGTGAGCGTCTTCAGGTTGGCGAGGCCTGTTTCAAAATCGCCGCCGACCATTTTGTCCATGTTGAAGAACAGAGAGATGATCCTAGCCACGTAGGGCATCTTCCCCTGCATCGACCAACTGACTTCGGTCATCTCACCTTTCGGCACGAGTATGAACTCGACGACATTGTCCCCCGCGAAGGGTTTGAACATCTGCAATCGCATCGTTACCATGTCTGGGGGCGTGTGGCCGGTAATGGTTACGCGTCCTGTGCCGACGTTCTTGTCGCCGTCGAAATCCACCTGTGCGCCCGGGCCACTCTCGGGCCCGCTGTACGTGCTTTTCATCGCCGGGTCCTTCATGTAATAGGGCTGCCACCGGGCGTTGTCGTGCAGGTTGTCGATCAGCGGGAAAATTTTTCCGGGAGGCGCCTTGATGCTGACGGTGCGCTGCACACGGAAGCTGTCGGGCCGGGTCGCGGCTAAGATGAGTATCGCGGCAATCACAACGGTAACGCTGATAAAGATAATTTTGAACATGGATAGCTCCGGTTGTGGTTTCTGAGTTCAGCGCTTAGCCGCCAATTTCTCGCGCAGGTGTTCTTCCTGCTGTCGCAATTCGGGCGTGAACTCGGCGCCGAAGTCTTCGGCCTCGAACACCTGGCGGATCTCTATCTCGGACTCACCCGGCATCGGATTGGGGCAGCGCTTGAGCCATTCGAGCGCCTCAGCCTTGGACTTCACCTGCCATAGCCAGAAGCCGGCGATCAATTCCTTGGTTTCGGCGAAAGGCCCGTCAATCACAGTGCGCTTGCTTCCGGAGAACCTGACCCGCGCACCCTTCGAGCTCGGATGGAGCCCTTCGCCAGCGAGCATCACGCCGGCCTTCACCAATTCTTCGTTGTACTTGCCCATTGCGGCAAGCAGCTTCTCGTCCGGCATTACGCCGGTTTCGGAATCCTTTGTCGCTTTAACGATGACCATGAAGCGCATAGCGTTTTCTCCGTTTTGTTAAGCATGAAATCGATAACTGCGGCGCCTTCTTCCCACCGGAATGACCGGGGCTCGAATCGCCGTCTTCACTACCTAGTCGAATGGCCAAGCGCCAAATCGACATCATCTCAAATTATTTTTTGCGCCCTTCCAGTTCTGCCAGCCGCCGCTGGATAAACCGCTGTTCCGCTTCCTGATGGGTCAGCGCCAGCGCGCACTCGTAAGCAGCACGGGCTTCCGCCTTGCGGCCGAGCCGGCGGCACAGGTCTGCGCGCGCCGCATGGGCGAGACGGTAGCCGGCAAGTTCTCCCTGCGCCAACAAAGCGTCCACCAGCACAAGCCCGGCTTCCGGCCCGTCCCGCATTGCGATCGCCACGGCACGATTCAACTCGACGACGGGCGAGGACTCCACGCGCAGCAGCACATCGTAGAGACCGGCGATTTCGTTCCAGTCCGTGACAGCGGCGGTCGCCGCCTGCGCATGCACGGCAGCGATGGCGGCTTGCAGCGTGTAGGAACCGAAGCGGCGCGACGCGAGTGCGCGCTGCACCAGCACGCTGCCCTCGACAATCTGCGCACGATCCCACAGCGAGCGATCCTGCTCGTCCAGCAGCACCAGGTCACCGTCTGCCGAGGTGCGCGCCTTGCGCCGCGAATCTTGCAGCAGCATCAGCGCTAGCAAGCCCATCGCCTCGGGCTCCGGCTGCAGGGAGGACTCAGTTAGCAGTTCCACCAGCAGCCGCCCCAGGCGGATCGCCTCGATGGACAGATCATGACGAGTCAGAGTTGCGCCGGAGCTGGCTGCATAGCCCTCGTTGAACACCAAGTAGACGACCCGCAGCACCGAGTCCAGGCGCGCCGGCAGCGCAGAAATCTCCGGTACCTCGTAAGGAATGCCTGCGTCGCGGATCTTGGACTTGGCCCGAACGATACGTTGCGCAATCGTCGGCGCCGGTGTCAGGAAGGCGTGAGCGATTTCCTCGGTAGTCAGGCCGCAGACCTCGCGCAGCGTCAGCGCCACCTGCGCGTCCGCCGCCAGGGCCGGGTGGCAGCAGGTGAAGATCAGCCGCAGCCGGTCGTCCTCGACGCTCTCATCCTCCGGCGTCGACGGGTCCTCGGCGGCGGCATCATGCACCTCCGCATCCAGCGGATCGAAGCGCGATTGCCGGCGCAGGCTGTCGATGGCCTTGAAGCGTCCCGCGGAGACCAGCCACGCGCGCGGATTGTCCGGCACGCCGGATTGCGGCCAATGCTCCAGCGCCGCGCGGAAAGCCTCGTGCAGCGCTTCTTCCGCCAGGTCGAAACTGCCGAGGAGACGGATCAACGTGGCGAACACGGTGCGCGACTCGGCGCGATACACCGCGTCCACCGCTTCCCGCGCCCTGTGCGCTGCGTCTTGGCTCATTGGACGTTTATCCGCTGGCGCTCGATTCGACCGGTACATGGGCCGTAGACAGATGGCGCGCCCGACAGGAGTCGAACCTGTGACCCTCGGCTTAGAAGGCCGATGCTCTATCCAACTGAGCTACGGGCGCGCGGCGCGGTAGTTTAGCAACGCGCAGCCGTGACGTGCGGAAAACAGCATCGGGATAGATGCTGAATCGTTCTGAAAAATGCACTGGCTTGCTCACCCGCTCTGCTATCTGTACGCTCTTGCACTGAGCTTTTATATACTAAATATATTTATATATTAAATATAATAAAACAGTATTGTCGAAGCAAAATGCGAGAGCGGGTGCCGACACGGTGCTTGCCCGAAGGGCAATGGGGTGAGCCAGGGTTTCATGGACTGCCAGTGGCAGTCCATGCTGGCGAACGCCAAGCTGGAGGCTTGGCCGGGGCGAAGTCGGGAAGCGCCCGAAGCCCGCGACCAGCGCAAAGGTCGGCACCCTACCGCCCGCTTCCGCACCCGTTTTGCTGCGCAAAAACACCGTGTCGCGGGCGGGTGCAGTGAGAATTCGGAAAATTCCAGCTCGGCCACGCGCACCGCTTCAGCGCTTTTTCGGCACCCAGGCCCAGACCATTTCGCACTCGATGGGTTGCTGCCCGCTCTCGTCGGTGACCGTCACCGGCACGGCGATGTCGCCCTTTTCCTGGCTGGCGATCGCCTGCCGCTGCTGCGTGCTGAGTGTTGCCGTCGCGCGCAGATCGCCCTTGGCGCGGCGCAGGTAGTCGATGTGCATGCTCTTGAGCAGCGGCAGGTGGGTGTCCGGCACGCTGAGGCCGAACACGGCGCCGGTCGCACTCTCCGCGAGCAGGGCCATCGCGGCCGCGTGGATGCCGCCGATGTGATTGCGCACCTTGCGGCGGTTGCGCATCACCGCCACCGCGCGACCTTCCTGCATTTCCTCGAAATGCACTCCGCCGGTGCCGGCGAAGCGCACCACGAAGCCGAAACCGGCGCTGATCAGCGGCGCGCGCAGCTTGGCCGGCAGATGCGCGGTGCGCGCCAGCATGCGGCTGAGGGCGTTGGGCTTGGTCACGGCTTCAGAACGAATAGGCAATGTTCACCGAAGTATTGGCGCGGTCGATGAGATTGTTGTTACGGCCACCGCCGAAGAACCACTGGTACTGCACGTGGCCGGTCAGACTCTGCGAGAAGTTGATGTCGGTGCCGGCCACCACCTGCGACGTATCCTGGATGAAGTTCTGCATCGGCGAAGGCGCGATGCCGTGGAAGTCGTGCAGCAGCAGGAACTGCGGCTTTAGGCTCCAGCCGAACATCACGTTGTCGTATTCCATCTGGATGATGGAGCGCACACCCCAGGAGAAGCGCGTGGCAAACCCGTCGGACTGGTAGGTCGGCGTGAAGTGCGACGTATCAGGTTGTACCGTCCCGTCCGGGTTAAGCGGCGCGGCCGGGCCGGTGCCGTCGCCGCCGCGGCTGCGATGAGTGTCCTGGAAGGTGCCGCCTTCAAACTGCAAGGTATCCAGCGACGGCAGGTTGTAGACCTGCGTGAACCCGACCTCTGCGATCCAGATGATCTGCTGGGCGCCAAAGGGATTCTGCGTATCGGAAAAGATCTTGATGCCGGTGAGGTCGAACTGGCCGACATGCAGGCGCTCATAGCCGCGGATCAACTGGTTGTGCTGCACGTCGCAGGCTTCCGCAGTACCGCAGGCAATGCCGCGGTACTTGGCCAGAAAACTCGGTAAAAACTCGCTCTCGCTGGGCAACTGGATCGTCGTTACACCAAGCGGCAGACTCAGCGATGCAAGCGGCAGCGCGGGCCGGGCGGCAGCGAAGATCACGTCGTTGAGCTGCACCTGCACCGGCACGTTGGGACGGTAGGAGTACTCGCCCGACACCGCCCAGGGTCCGATATTGGTGTTGAAGCTGATACCGAACATGTGAATGTTTTCCGGGTAATCCAGGAAAAGCTTCACGGTGTCGAACGGCGCCGGTTCCAGGCCCGCTCCCGTCACGTTGAGGCTGCCGTTGAATCCGCGGCAGTCGATCGTTCCCTGTACCGCGTTGGGGGAGTTGCGCGCACAGGAGTCATTGGCCGCGAACGCGCCCGCATACGGCAGACGGCTGTGGTAGTTGAGGAAGTAGAAACCCAGTTCAGTACCGCCGTTGAGCCAGTCGGCGCTGTAGCCCAGCTTGGCGCCGTACTGTCCGCCGTTCTTGGGGTAGCCGAAATTCTGCGGCAGGATGCGTGTGTTGATACTGGTGGACGAGATCAGGCCGAGGATGCCGGCGGGTTTCTGCTGGCTGTTGGGGTCTTCCGGGAACTGGCCGAGAGCGAGGGTGGCGTACTGGCCGCCGCCGGCGATGTCGTTGGTCGAGAGGAAACTGCCTTCGGCATTAGGCTGCACCGGCTTCCAGCCGAACTGGTAAAGCAGATCGGCGGTCAATCCCTCCCTCACGTCGAAGGACAGCAGCGCCAGCGGCACCGGCTGGAAGATCTGGTTGAACTGCGCGCCCGGCATGTTCAGGAACACCTGATTGGGTGGATTGATTTCGCTGATGCTGTTGACCGCAACCAGGGTGCTTTCGCCCCAGCGCACGCTCTGCTGGCCGACGGAGAAAGTGCCGTGATGGTCGGCCACGTTAAAGGAATACTGCCCGTAGGCTTCCATCAGGCGCACGTTGCGGGCGTATTCGCCCTTGACCCCGCCCTGCTGCGGAGTCTGGGCCGGCTGGTAGAGGGTGTTGTTGTGGTGGTCTTCGCGGCGCACGTTGGCGGGGTCGTAAAAGCCGATGCCGCGCACGCGGAACAGGAAGTCGTGGTAGTGGAACTTGAGATCGGAGTCCCACATCGTAGTCGCGGCGACGATGCTGTAGCGCTTGAAGTTCATGTCGCCGTTGTCGCCGTTGCCGCCGAAGAAGGAGCCCGGTGCTTTTACCAGCCGCAGGTTGGGACCCGGATCACCGGTGAGAGTAATACAGTTGTCGGCTGAGCAGAGGTTTTCTTGGCCTGGCACGTTTTCCTTGCCGAGCAGGTTGGTGCTGGGGTTCTGCATGCGCCAGGCCGCGCCCATCGAGATGCGGTTCTTGAAGGTGATGCCGACGTCATCGTTCCACTGGTAGTCCATTGCCAGCGCGCTCACGCAGGGCAACAACAGACTCGCAGCCAGCCACTGTGCCTTCCCCATACATCCTCCATTCTGGTTTTTTGCGCCGCACGACTAATATATAGTTGATCCAGCGAAGCTAACAGTCCCCAATGGCGCAGGGCATTGACCGCAGAGTATCCATGACCTGTCCATCCGGCCAGTGACCGTATGCTTGCATGGTCAGCACCCAAGAACCATAACCAAAGACAGGCTTGAACGATGCGCGACTCCGGGCAACTTTTGCAGATCGTCCACGAAGGCATGGCCAAGGCCGGCTTGGACGTGACCGCGATCTATATCCGCCTGGGTTACGACGCGGAAAAACTCAAGGGCAGCGAACTGCGCACGCAGCATCAGATGCAGGCGTTTTTCTGGGAAACCGTGGAAGCGGTCACCGGCGATGCGGATGTCGGGCTGCACCTGTGCCCGCACCTGCCGCCGTATCGCGGCGAGATCATCCAGTACCTGATGTTCAGCAGCCCGAACTTCGGCGACGGCGCGCTGCGGGCGCTGAAATACCTGCGGCTGGTCAGCGACGCGCTCAACGTGCGCGTCGTGCGGGACGACGCCGGCGTTCGCGTCTGCGTAAAGGGCGCCGCGAAAAGCGCGCCGCAACTGCGGCACACCGAAATCTGCGTGGTGTATGAACTGATCCGCTTCGCCAAGGCGGTCAGCGAAGACAGCTTCCGTCCGCTGCGCGTGCGCCTGTGCTGCAGCCGCCGCTCGGCGCAGGCGGAATACGAGCGCGTGTTTGGCTGTCCGGTGGAGTTCGACGGCAGCGAAAGCGAAATCTGGTTTGACCCCGCGGTGCTGGCCTTCAGCTCGCCGCACCGCGATGCGGACCTGCTCAGCCTGCACGAGGAACTGGCGGAAAAGCGTCTCTCCAACCTCCAGCGCGAGGACCTGGTGGACCAGATCCGCACGGTGTTCGCGCAGCGCCTGGAACTGGAGCACTGCACTTTGGAAGAAGTCGCGCGCGAGCTGGGCATGCCGGCGCGGCGCCTGCGTTTCGCGCTGACGCGCACCGGCACCAGCTTCAGTGAACTGCTGTCGGATTTCCGCTATGCGCTGGCGCGGCGGCTGCTGAGCCGCACCGACGATCCGATCGAGAACATCGTTTACCTCACCGGGTTTTCCGAGCCGAGCACTTTCTATCGCGCCTTCAAGCGCTGGTCCGGCCTCACGCCGGTGCAGTACCGCGAGCAGCGGCGCGCGGCGCACAAGTCACGCGCGGCAGGCGCAACAGACGGCGCATTGGCCGCAGCGACACGCAAGCCGTGAAGGTGGGGTCATCACTTTTCATGGCTCCTGCCTTGAAAATCGGACGCTGCCGTAATAGCTTTGATCCGCCTCCGGGTCTGCATGAACCAGAGCGGGCACAATCAGGGGTCACAGGAGAATCCATATGTGGAAAATAAAATCAGGCTTGGCGCTATCCGTCGCGCTCGGCATTTTCAGTTTGCAGGCACAGGCGGAGGCGACGCCGGCAGAAGCCGCCAAGCTCTGCCATGAATACACCTGCGTCGGCGGACTCAAGGCCGGCAATGCAGACGGCAGCATTCCGGCGTGGGTCGGCGGCACCGTGTTCACCGATGAGCAGAAGCACTACACGGTGGATCAGCTCAACGCGCTGCGCAAGAACGACCCCAAGAAACTGGAAAACCAGTTGGAAAAACAGGCCGGCGCTGCCGCCAACACGCCGCTGTTCACCATCACCAAGGCGAACATGGCGAAGTACGCCGATCATCTGACCGTAGGCCAGCGCGCCATGCTGCAGATGTATGCGTCCTACAAGATGATCGTATTCCCAACCATCCGCGATGCCTTCTATCCGGACTGGATCGACAAGGCCACGGTCGAAAACGCTACGCGCGCATCTCTGGTCGGCACTGACGGCGTGAAAGGCGCCAAGCAGGGCTTCCCCTTCCCCATCCCGAAGAACGGCGCCGAGGTGATCTGGAACCACAAGCTGGCCTTCCGCGGCAACGCGGTGCGCCGCTACAACAACCAGGCGATCGTGAAGCCTGACGGCAGCTACACGCTGACCAAGCTCATTGAGGACGTGAAGTTCAAGTACGCGAGCCAGAACGAGGCCGGCGACGGCACCCTGTTCGCCTACTACATGTCGGAAGTCATCTCGCCGCCGCGCGTGGCCGGCCAGATCACGCTGGTGCACGAAGTGTCCACCGGCACCGGCCGCCAGGCCTGGATCTACTCGCCCGGCCTCGCCCGCGTGCAGCGCGCGCCGGACGTGGGCTACGACAACCCCGCCATTGGCACCGATAACGAGCAGTACAACGACCAGATCGACGTCTTCAACGGCGCGCTCGACCGTTACAACTGGAAGCTGGTCGGCAAGAAGGACATCTACATTCCGTACAACTCGTACAAGGTCAACAGCCCGCTGCTCAAGTACAAGGACATCCTGACGCCGTTCCACGTCAACCAGGATTACCAGCGCTATGAACTGCACCGCGTCTGGGTGGTTGAAGCGACGCTCAAGCCCGGCCTGCGCCACAACTTCGCCAAGCGCATTTTCTACGTGGACGAAGACAGCTGGGCCATCGCGGCGGTGGATTGCTTCGACAACCGCGGCGCGCTGTGGAAAGTGCAGGAAGCGGACCTCCTGTCCCTGCCCTTCATCCCCACCACCACCGGCATTCCGGAAATCATCTACGACCTGCAGAGCCACCGCTATTTCGTGACGGCCATGGTCAACGAGGATGCGGTCAGCAACTTCAACATCCATTTCGACGACAGCTATTTCGATCCGGCGAACCTGAAGCGCAAGGCGCGTAACCGCTAAGCGTAGTCCGGCAACACAAAAGGCGGCGGAGCGCAGACTCCGCCGCCTTTTTCATGTCACCCGCTCAACATCGTTTGAACGAGATTGATGTTTATATTTATTAAATTATTAACAATATAGCTAATATATAATCACGCAATCGTTTGATAATTCAGCGAGAGCGGGTGGCCGATTTTTATCTATTGATCCGGCCCGCAAATACGTTCGTCCTGAGCTTGTCGAAGGACGCTGTTACTCGGGTTTCGACAGGCTCAACCCGAACGGTTTCAATTTAAATTCGAGCCGGATCAATAGGGACTGAGGGCGAGGGCGCGCTACTTCAACTCCGCCGACGACTTGCCCAGCAGGCGCCGTGCCACGATCAACTGCTGGATCTGCTGAGTGCCCTCGAATATGTCGAGAATCTTGGCGTCACGCGCCCACTTCTCCAGCAGGCTGTTTTCGCCGTAGCCGACGCTGCCGCAAAGCTCGACGCACTTGAGCGCGATCTCCACGCAGCTGCGTCCGGCCTTGGCCTTAGCCATCGACGCTTGCAGCGAATTCGGTTTGCGGTTGTCTGCCATCCACGATGCTTCCAGCGTGAGCAGGCGCGCGGCTTCGTAATCCGCTTCCATCGCCATGAACTGCGCGGCAGCGGCGAGCTGCGTCATGGCGGGCGCATCGTAGTCCACGGTCACGCCCGCCTGCTGCAGGGCCTTGCGCGTCTCGTCGAGACAGGCACGCGCCACACCGACCGCCATGCCGGCGACCAAAGGCCGCGTATTGTCGAAGGTTTGCATGACGCCGGCGAAACCCTTCTCGACATCCACTTCCGCGCTGCCGAGCAGGTTTTCCTTCGGCACACGGCAGTTCACCAGCGCGAACTGCGCGGTGTCGGAGGCGCGGATGCCGAGCTTGTGCTCCAGCCGCACCAAATCGAAACCCGGCGCGCCCTTCTCGACCACGAAGGACTTGATCGCGGCGCGGCCAGCCGATTTGTCCAGCGTCGCCCACACCACGACGAGATCCGCGCGCTCGCCGGAGGTGACGAAGATCTTCTCGCCGTTGAGCACGTAGTGATCGCCGTCCAGCTTCGCCGTGGTGCGGATCGCAGCGGAGTCGGAGCCGCAGCCCGGCTCGGTGATTGCCATCGCCGCCCAGCGGCCTTCGAAACGCTTAAGCTGCTCGTCGCTGGCGACCGAGGCGATCGCTGAGTTGCCGAGCCCCTGACGCGGCATCGACAGCAGCAGCCCGACATCGCCCCAGCACAGCTCCATGATGCCGAGCACGGTGGACAGGTTGCTGCCGTTGCGGTTCGCGCCATCGTCCTTGATGGCGTCGCGGCGCACACCGCTGGCACCCGCGCCGCCGGAACCGCCGCCCGCGTTCATGCCATCGAGCAGCGAGGCGAGCATGTCGAGTTCCTTCGGATAGGCGTGCTCGGCGGTGTCGTACTTGCGCGAGTTCGGGCGAAAGATTTCTTCGGCAACCTGGTGGGCCTGGCGCACCAGCATGGAGAATTTCTTGGGGACTTCGAGATTGATCATGTTGATTCTCCGTCAGACCAGCACCACGCCTTCCATGATTCCCGCCGCGCGCAGATCGCGATACCAGCGCTCCACCGGATGCTCCTTCACGTAACCGTGGCCGCCGAGCAGTTGCACGCCGTCGTTACCGATGGCCATACCCTTGTCGGCGCACAGCCTCCGCGCGAGCGCTGTTTCCTGCGCAAAAGATTCGCCACGTTCGGCGCGGCTGGCGGCGCGCCAAGTGAGCAGGCGCATGCCTTCCAACTCGATGCCGATGTTGGCGACCATGAAGGCCACCGACTGGCGGTTGCTGATCGGCTCGCCGAAGGCAACACGCTGGTTGACGTAGGGGATCACGTAATCGAGCACGGCCTGCCCGGTGCCCACCGCCAGCGCGCTCCAGCCCAGGCGCGACAGACGGATGCACTCGGCATAGACCTCCGCCGCGCCCTCACCGAGCAGCGCGCTCTTGGGCACGCGCACTTTTTCGAGGATCAGGCGGCCGGTGGCGGCGGCGCGCAGGCCCATCGCCGGTTCGGCCTGTATCGAAACGCCCTTGCTGGATGACTCGACGATGAACAGCGCCGGCCCCTGGCCTTCGACCTGTGCGGCGACGATGAAGAGTTCGGCCTTGGCCGCACCGGGCACCATGGATTTCACACCGTCCAGCACGTAGCCGTCATCGGTGAGATGCGCGCGCGTTTCCAGCGTGAAGGGATTGAACAGTACGCGCGGCTCCAGCACCGCCAGCGCCGCGGCGGGGATGTTGTCGCCGGTGAACGCGGGCAGATACTGCGCCTGCTGATGCTCGTCGCCCCACAGCACCAGCGCTGTGCTCACTGCGGACGGTGCCAGGCAGGCGACCGCGAGCCCCATGTCGCCCTGCGCCATCGCTTCCGCGACCAGCACGCCGGTCATGGCGGAACGCTCGTTGCCGGCGCCGCCAAGTTCTTCCGGCACACCCATCAGCGCGATGCCGAGATCGGCGCATTCTTTGAGCAATTCCGGCGGCGCGGCGCAATCGTGATCGGCCTTGGCGGCGGCGGCGCGCAGGCGCTCCGAGGCGAAGCTGTGCACCGCGTCGCGCATCATCTGCTGCTCGTCGCTGGGCGTGAGATCAAACAGACCGGAGCCATTACTCTGTGCCAGCCGCGCGGGCTTGAGCAGTTTCTGCGCACCCGAAAACGTGCGGCCGACCGCGCCCACGGTGCGGAACCCGGCTTTCGTCGCCTGGAATATGGCCTGCTCGGAAGTCTTGCGCAGGCCCAGCTTGTCGATCACCGGCAGGCCGGCAAAACGGTTGAGGGCGCGCAGACCGAGTCCCATCGCATCACGTGCCAGATTCATCTCGCTTACCTCGTGGAATGCTTGCGCGGCGCAGTGGCTGTTCCGGCCAGCAGGGCGTCGCGCGTCTGTTCAAGGAAAATGTCGACCAGTCTTGTGAACTTGCCCTGGATGAAGGGCGGCGCCAGCAGACGATACATCAGCGGCACCGGCACATCACGCAATTCGCCGTTGACGCCGAAAATCAGTTGCGTGTTCGCGCCGGAATCCCTGAGCTGGAAACTGCCTGCGATGACGGCGTTGCCATACTTGGGCAGCGGCTCCCAGCTCAGGCGGCTCTTGCCGGAGTCCACGACATAATTCGCCGCATAGACGACTTCATGCGAAATGCCCGCAATCGTGGAACCGATGGCGTTCATTTGCCAGAGATAGGAACTGTCGCCGATTTTTTTCAGGCTGCGCAGCTTGGGGAAACGCCGCAGCGTGCCTTCCAGGTCCTGCAAAAGACTCCGCGCCTTGGCGTGCGGCGCCGGCACTTCGAGGCTGCGTTCGATGGAAATGGGAACTTTCATGCCGGCACCTGCCGATGGCTGAATCAGGCCGGCAAATGCCAGCGTCATGGCAGAGATTTGCATACGCGCCTGTGGCTGCCTTTGGCCGCTGCGCAGCCCCGCAAGGCTGCGCGGCCAATCGCATCAGAGGCGGATTTCGCCCTTCTGCACGCGCGCAAAAATCTCCGGCGTCAGCACCTCGTAGCCCATGGCGCGATCGAGCAGCACATACAGCGGTTCGGCGATCTCGTTCACGTCGTAGCCTTCAGCCTTCAGTTCCACCTTGCGGAACTTGAAGGTGCCGGTCACTTCCTGCTGCTCGCGCAGGCGGATGAAGACCGGCACCGCGTAGGCGGGCAGGTGTTCGCAGAGATGGCTGGCGAGCTTTTTGCCGTCGAATTTTCCGGCGCAGGTCAGCGCGGCCATGCCGGCTCGGCCATCGGTTCCGGGAATCTGCACGCCATAAGCCACCGCCTGTTCCATCCCCGCGTAACGGTTGAGCGCCGACTCCACCTCGGTGGTGGCGACGTTTTCGCCCTTCCAGCGGAAGGTGTCGCCGATGCGATCGACGAACTGGATATGGCGAAAACCCTGGTCGCGCACGAGATCTCCGGTGTTGAACCAGCAGTCGCCCTTCTTGAACACGTCGCGCAGCAATTTCTTCTCGCTGGCCTTGCTGTCGGTGTAGCCGTCGAAGGGACGGCGGTCGGTGACTTCGCTGAGCAGCAGTCCCACTCCGCCTTTCGCGATTTTTTTCAGAAAGCCTTTGGCCGTGCGCACCGGCTGATCCTGATCGGCATCAAATTCGACGATGGCAAAGGACAGCGGGCAGAAACCGGCGGTGCGGCTCAGACCGAAGCCGTTGACGAAGGCGAGGTTGCTCTCGCTGGCGCCATAGAACTCGTTGATGCGGGCTATGCCGAAACGCTGCTGGAACTCGTCCCAGATTTCCGGCCGCAGGCCGTTGCCGGTAATGACGCGCACGCGGTGATCGCAGTCGCGCGGCGTCGCCGGACGGTTGAGCAGGTAGCGGCAGATTTCGCCGATGTAGCAGAACGCAGTGGCGTCGTAGTGGCGGATCTCGTCCCAGAAACGCGAGGCGCTGAACTTGCGGCCGATGGCCAGGGTCGCGCCCGCGCCCAGCACCGAGCCCCAGGACACCGTGAGCGCGTTGTTGTGATAGAACGGCAACGGGCAATAGAACACGTCGTCGCTGCGCAAGCGCATCGACATCAGGCCCAGGCCGGCCATGCTGTTGAGCCAGCGGAAATGCGTCATCACCGAGGCTTTGGGCAGGCCGGTGGTGCCGGAGGTGAAGATGTAGAAGCAGGGATCGCGCTGGAGGATTTCGCGCGTCTCCGGCGGATTGGCTGCGGACTGCGTGGCCGCTTCCTTGCGCAGGTTGAGATAACCGGCTGGCGTCTTGCCCTCGCCGTCCCAGATGAATTTGCGGCTGCGATCTTTCTTCGGCTGGCAGCCGGTGGAAGCCAGCGCTTCCATGCACTCCTCGCCGGCGATGACAACCTTAGCCTTGGTCAGGCCGATGCTGTGCATCAGCACGTCGCCGCGCTGATTGTGGTTGAGCATGCCCGCGACCGCGCCGAGCTTGACGATGGCGGCGATGCAGGCCACCACTTCCGGACGGTTCTCCATCAGCAGCGCCACCGAATCGCCCTTGCGCACACCCTGCTTGCGCAGCAGCGTGGCGATGCGGTTGGCCCAGGCGTTGAACTCGGCGTAGGTCCAACTGCGGTCATCGAACATCAGCGCCTTGCGCTGCGGATGCCAGCGCGCGAGCTGCTCAATGCGCAGGCCGATGGAGCCACGACGCTTGGGCGACAGCGTCGCCAGGTTCCACAGACCCTTGTTGACCGTCAACGCATCCGGCAGGGTGCGCAGCACTCCGCGTGCGATTGCGCCGGCCTTGACCACATCGTCCTGGGTGCTCATCTGCCGCATCTCCGTGTTCCGTTTTCTGTTGCCGGACTCTGCGACGGGTTGATGGCGCAACGCAAGCGCTTCAGCGACAAAAAACAGCCTGCGAGCTTCACCCGCTCTGCGTGGCTGGAGTTTCTCTTTCGTGATTTAATATTGATTATATTATTATTTAGTCAATAATATATAACATCATTGCGGCAGATTCAGGACAGAGCGGGTGCCGACACGGTGCTTACCCGAAGGGCAATAAGTGCGGGAGGCACCAGAAGCCTGTGACTGCACAAAGGTCGGCACCCCACCGCCTTCTCCGAACCCGTTTTGCTGCGCAAAAAAAACCGTGTCGCGGGCGGGTGGCTCAGCGCCAGCAGTCCGCCACATCGATTCCACTGCGCGCGCCGCTGATGCCCTGCGCGCCGCTGGCGTTGTAGGTGAAGCTGCCGCACTTGTCCTGCGCCTGCGGGCCGCCGTCCAGCGGCGAGGCCGAGATGCTGTAGTCCGAGCCATCGCCGGCCACCGTCAAGCTCAGTTTGTAAAACGCTATGCCGCTGGCCGGCACCTCTGCCGGAAAAAGTTTCGGCGCGCCGTTCTCGTCGGCGGTGTCCGCGTAGGAATTGTTGTTGGTGAACCAGCGCTCCAGCGCATGCGCCAGCCCCAGCACCGCGGTCTGCGCCTGCGCACGGCGCGTGCGCGCGACGCTCTCCTGGTAAGACGGAATCGCAATCGCCGCAAGGATGCCGGCGATGGCCACCGCGATGACCAGTTCAATCAGCGAGAAGCCGCGCGACCGCGGCGTTTTCTTGGCACACATGCCGGTTCTCGTTGTATAGCGCCGCTGCGCGTTCATTCTTCCAGGTCCTGCCAGAAGGTCTTGACCGTTTCGATCTTGATGCCCGGCGGGAAACACTCCGCGCCGACGCAGGCCAGCACCTGATCCGGCAGGCAGGCCGAACCCGTGCATACCTTGCGTGAACCGTCACTGGCAATGCGGCTGCTGATCGCAGGGAACAGGATGGTCGGATTCGGCGGCAGGCCGCCCTGCTTGAGACTGCGCGAACGATCCTCTCTTGTGAGCGTCAGGCTGCCATCGTTGAGCGTATCCGGCGCCTGGTTCAGCGGCTGCACCGGTGTCGCGTCGGTCACGCTGATCTGATACAGCCGCGACAGTCCGGTGATGGCCGCGCAGGGATTACCCGCGGCGGCGCCCGGCTGGTAGGTGGTGAACAGCACCTGCCCCTCGAACGTGGTCGCATCCGACATCACCTTCTCGCCGGTAAGTGAACCGGCGCTGTCAGTCAGCCTGATGTAAAGGCCTTGCTTCGCTGCGATATCGACTTTCGCTTTCTTTGTGGCCGTGGCATCGCTGGAGCCTGCAAGATTGGCGGTAGCGTCGTAGAGATCGGAGTCGCCGCCGATGAACAGCGGCGTGCAGTCGGTGTCGCCGGTCTTGCAGACACTCTCGTTGTCGAGTTCTGGATCGCGCAGGATGTAAAAGCGGTCATCGTTGACCTGTGCCAAGGGGTGCTCGTGGAAGCCGGAACCCAGCGACACCGAGAGGAACGGCTTTCCGACACCTTTGGTAATCAGCGCAATGTCCGGCGTCGCATAGAAGCGCCGCGCGGACTTGGCCGTGGTTCCCGCGAGCGCCGCGATACGCGAGATCGACGCCTTGCTCAGGCTGGGAATACCGTCACCGTCCTTGCCCAGCACGACGCGGAAAACCTGTCCGCCGGTATCGGCGAGATAGATGCGGTCCACGCGGCCATCGCCATCGAGGTCGATCGCGCGCGGCGAAGCCGGGATGCTGTATTTCATTTCCGGCACCACCACGCTCGCGCCGGAATTCGAGCTAGCCCACCATAGCAGGGCGCCGGTGCGGGCGTCGGCGACGAACAGCGCGCGCCCGCGCGAACTCTCGGTGATCGCGGAGTCAACGCCCCTGTCCACATCGGGGTCGTAGCCGCCGGAAAAGATCAGCACATCCTTGTCCGCGCCGCCGATGCGGATTTTTGCGCGGATCGCACGTGACCAAGTCTGACCCAGTTCGGCGTAGGCGCCGGTGCCGCCCTTGATCGCGAACTTGAGCAGCGGCTTGCTGCGGTCGGTCACGTCCAGCGCGTAATAGTTGCTGCCGCCGCGGCGCATGCCGGCATAGAGATACACGAACTCGCCCGCTTCCGGTGTGCCGTTATTTAGGATCCGGCCGTTGTTGTTGGCGTCGTTGACCCAGGCCGTGATCGGCCCGTCCATGCCATAGGGCCGGTTCACGTAGCCGCCGCTGCCGGTAAAGAAGGCGTTCAGGTTGGGCAGCAGTTCCTGCGGAATGAAGGCGAACTGCTCCGTACCGTCAGTGGCGTTAAAGGCATGCAGATAGCCCTGGTTGTCGCTCATGAAGATGGAGATGTCGGGACTGGCGTCCGTGCCGCCATAGGCGATGAGCTGCGGCTCAGAGTGCAGGGGATCGCCGATACTCTTGCGCGCATCCGTGATGCTTCCGTCGCCGTTTTCATCGAGCACGTCGATGCCACGCGCCCATTTCAGCAGGTTCGCGCGCTCATCATCGGTCGCCGCTGCGGGCAGACCCAGCATGGATTTTGTGATGAGGGCGTTGGTCTCAATCAGCTTGTGAGCTGCCAGCGTCAGATCGACATTCGACGGCGCAGCACTGCCGGTATAGGTGAGAATCTTGCGATCAGCCGTCAGGACGCTCGCGGCGCCGCCTTTCTGCACCTCGGCGCCGTCCGCCGCCGCGCTCCAGAAACTCCGTGCGTTATCCATGAAGAACCCGGTATTGGAATCCACGGCGGGATTGTTGCCGGCATCGTAGATTCGCGGCGCGGCGTCGGAGGGCGACTGGAACAGCTGATAGCGCTTGAGATTGCCCGGCCACGCAACTTCCGTGGAAGGCCGGAACACCGCGAAATAAAGTTCGTTGCGGTGGGTCAGTCGGTTGAAGTTGTTGACCGTCACCGCCGGGGCGACGAAGGTGGTGTTGGTGTCGATAATCCGGGCGACGATGGAACGGAACGCGCTCACCAGTTCCGCCGCCGAAGTCGCCTCGTAGTAGGCGCCGCCGCCCTTGATGGCGACCGCAGTCAACCAGTCCTTCGCGTCGGGAAATGAAAATCCGATAGTGTAGGTGCGCACAGACTGCACACCGGACAGCGACGCGCTCTGGTCATGGGTAAACATGAATTCGGACAGCTCCTCCGCGCAGGTGCCGCCGTCCTTGCCCTCCTTGCTGCTGTCGAGCGAAATTGACTTGCAGCTCTTGACGCCGGTCATCGCCTGCACGCGCGGGATGGCGTCGTTGTAGTTGGGATACCCGTCGGTCAGGAACACCATGCTGTTGCCCTGGCAACTGTCGGTGATCGGACTCTTGTAGATCGTGCTGCCCTCGTAGTGCTCGGTCGCGCAGGCGGGCGATGTGGGGTCGGATGCCAGACAGCCGGACAGCACTTTCGGCCTGGGAGAATTAACGAACGTGCTGGGATGGCTGACGTTGAGGTTCCGCGCCGTGCCCAGATCGCTGGTAGAAGGGTTGGCGGGCAAAGTGTCGCCGAAACCGCGGGTACGGCCGTAGTACGCCGCCTCGCCACGGTAATAGCGCGCCGCCTCGTAAAGTGTGCCGACGCTGGGCGTCCAACTATAAGGTGTCAACTGGTTGACGATAGTCTTCAGATAATTTCGCACCGTCAGCTTGCCGACCCTGGTCTGGTAAGTGATGCGCAGTTTCGGCGCTGCCGAAGGTTTGCCATTGTAGGAAGTGGCGCTGCGCGTACCGCTGCCGTCGATCAGGAACACCATCGCGTTGCCCGGCGACCATGCCTTGTTGTCCACGATCTTCTGCACAATCGTGCCGAGTTCCGGACTGGTGTAGCCCGTGCCCGAACTCCAGCTCGCAGGACTCCAGTTCACGGTGGCACTGACCTTTTGCGAGTCGCGCCGGTTTTTGAGATTCGCCTTGTCGGTGATCAGCGCCGGCGCGTTGCCGGAGTCCTGCCCGTAGATCGTGAAACTCGCGGCAGTGGCGGTCGTGGCGCTGGCTGTGAAATCAATCACCGCGCTCTGGATGATCGCGCCAACTGGAAGATTCACTTTGGAGAATCGCATGCCAACGATCGAAGCTGCCTTGCTGCTGGCGCCCAGGTTCAGGTTCGCGGCGCTCAAAACCGGCGCATTGCCGATAGGATTCTCTTCGCCATCATCATTGCCGGTGTTGATCTGCACGGAAGTGGGCTGGCGGCTGGCGCAGCCATTTTCAAGCGCCGCGTCATCGGTGGCGTAGCTGTAGCTGAGGCTCGGCGCATAGTCGCCGCTCATCGCGCTGGAAAACGCGCGGCGGAAAGCGCCCATATCGCCCGACTCTACTTCAATCTTGAACGCGATCGCCTGCCCGCCGCACCAGCCCGCGCGGCCGGTGATCTGGTTGAGCAGCGCCTTGATATCGGCTGCGCTGCTGTTCTGAACGCCGAATGGGCTGTTCCAGTCCGGCACCTGCCAGCTTGCCGTGGCGGAACCGGTGTAATTGCGCCCTCTGATGTTGTCAGTTTTGGTGAAAGGAGCGGCGTCATCCGACGCCTCGACCGTGATCCGGAGCTTGAGGTTGCCTGCGCCGCCCAGCGCATCCTGGTGGAAATTGAGAAAAGCGTCGGTAATTTTCACGCCCCTGGGAATCTGCACATTGGCAAAACGCAGGCCGGTGATCACCTTCTCCGGCGTGGCGGATGAGGTATAGGCCACCTGTAGCTTCGGCGCATTCGCGGGGCCCGACTTCAGCGATTGCGCTTGCCGGCGGCCTTTGCCGGGGCTGTTATCGCCGGTAATCATGAACGTGAGTGCGTTGTTCGATGCGGTTGCGCTCCAGTCGGTCGCGCAGGGCGTCGCGCCAATCCTACAATCTTTGATTTCATTCACCAGGTCGCTGAGATTGGGGCTGGCGAAAAGATCGGCCTGATCCACCGGTGGCACATCGCTCCACGGAATATAGCCTGCGACTTCCAGGCCGCGCGTTTCGGCGGTCGGTGTTCGGGCGCTTCCTCTGGGCACTGAATTCGCGGGCGCCGCGGCTGCACCCGACTCATCGCTGGAAGCAACATTGAATTTCGCACTGCTCGAAAACGGTGCCGACTGATTGTTCTTGTGCCCGTAAATCCGCAGATCGACCGGGTCATCGTCATTGGTGTAGGC
>JBOICL010000311.1:0-9225 GCA_050740055.1 Stenotrophobium sp. | reverse complement strand
TCCTGATGCTGTTGTCCGCCGCGATGATTCCGCAGGCCGCGTGCGCCAACGAACTGCTGCGCGTCTATGACCTCGCACAGCAGAACGACACCACGCTGCAGGCCGCGGCCGCCGGGCGCGATGCCGCACTGGAAGCCAAGCCGCAGGCGCGTGCCGCGCTGTTGCCGCAGATCAACGGCGGTTATTCGCGCGGCAAGAATTACGACGATACGCACTACTCGAACCCGGCATTCAACTCGGCTCCGTCGGTCAGCAATTACATCACCGATGGCCTGCAGGTCACGCTAAACCAGGCGATCTTCAACTGGCAGGCCTTCCAGCAACTGGCGCAGTCCGACGACCAGACCGCGTTGGCGGTCGCGAACTACAACGCGGCGCAACAGGGCCTGGTGCTGCGCGTCGCGCAGGCATATTTCAATGTGCTGTCCGCCGCTGACCAGTTGCGCACCAGCCAGGCACAGAGCAAATCACTCTCCAGCCAGTTGGAACAGGCGCAGGAACGCTTCCAAGTCGGGCTCGCGGCGATCACCGACGTGCAGAACGCGCAGGCCAGCTACGACACCTCCACCGCACTAGTCATCGCGGATCAACAAGCGCTGGAGACCGCCAAATACGCACTGACGCAGATCACCAACTCGCCGACCGTGAAGCTGACGAGATTGCAGGATGACTTCCCCCTGCCCTCGCCTGATCCAGCCAATGCCAATGCCTGGGTGACAGCCGCCAAGCAGCACAACTACGACCTGCTCGGCGCGGAACTGCAAGCCGAGGTCGCCAAGAAAGGCATTGACGTCGCCTGGTCCAGGCATCTGCCCACGCTGGGCCTGCAGGGTCAGTACACGGACGGACAGCAGGGCGGTCTGTTTGGCGCGCAACAGACGCGCAAGAGCGTGCAGTTGCAAGTCACGGTTCCCATCTTCGCTGGCGGCGCCACGCAGTCCGGCGTGCGCCAGGCGCGCGCCACCTATGAACAGCAGCAGGCCCTGCTGGAAGGCGAACGCCGCACTGTTGAAAGCGCGACGCGCACCGCCTACCTCGGCGTGCTTTCTGGCGCAGCACGCGTGAAGGCGCTGAAGCAGGCGGTGCTGTCGAACACCACGGCGGTCGAAGCCAGCGAAACTGGTATGCAGGTCGGCACGCGCACCATCGTCGATGTGCTCACCTCGCAACAACTGCTTTATTCGGCGCAACGCGACTACCTCAAGTCACGTTACGACTACCTGATCAGCGTGCTCAATCTCAAGGCCGCCGCCGGCAAGCTCACCGTCAAGGATCTGGCGGAAATCGACCGCCTGCTGATTTCGGGTTGATTGGCACAACCGGAGTGCTCGCATGGCCAGATTTTTCATCACCGGCGGTTCGGGATTTGTCGGCCGCAATTTGATCCGCGAACTGGTGAAACGAGGCGAGACCGTGTTTGCACTGGCGCGCTCGGAGACCGCGTTGAAATCGGTCGCAGCACTTGGCGCCACACCGGTCGCTGCTGATCTGCTGACGGTCACACCCGATCAACTGCGCGGCTGCGATACCGTGATTCACGCCGCCGCGGTAGTGGACGAATGGGGCCCGCGCAAATGGTTTGAAGAGATCAATGTCGACGGCACGCGGCATCTGCTCAGTGCCGCGCGCGAGGCAGGCGTGAAATGTTTTGTCCACGTCGGCACCGAAGCGGCTTACGCCGTCGGGCCGCCGCTGGTGAATCTCGACGAAACCCACCCGCTACCCGACAAACCTTTGCCGCGTTATCCCGCGACCAAGGCCGCCGCCGAAAAACTGGTGCGCGCGGCCAACTCCCCGCAGATGCGCACCGTGGTCATCCGCCCGCGCCTGATCTGGGGCGCCGACGATACATCCGTATTGCCCAAGCTGATCGAGGCCGTGAAGAAAAACCAGTTTGCGTGGATCAACGGTGGGCACTACCTGACCTCGACCTGCCATGTCTACAACGTCGTTGAAGGCGCACTGCTCGCGGCAGAGAAAGGCCGCGGCGGCGAAGCCTACTTTCTCACCGACGGCGCGCCGGTCGAGTTCCGCGATTTCATGACCCGCCTGTTCGCCACGCGCAGTGTCGTCGCCGGCGAACGCAGCCTGCCGCGCGCCCTTGTTCGCACCCTCGCGAGCACCTGCGAATTCCTCTGGGAGTACCTGCCACTGCCAGGCAATCCGCCGTTGACGCGACTCGCGGTGGTCCTCGGTTGCCAGGAAGTCACCGTGAACGATGCAAAAGCGCGCCGTGAACTCGGCTATCTGGGCAAGATGTCGATTGCAGCGGGGCTGGCTGCGCTGACTTCAACGGTTTCATGACAAATCAAAACAGGAGCCCACTCGTCGCATGAACACTTCCATTAAATCCGCAGGTACCTGGCAGGAAATGCTCTACGGGGCGCTCGCCATTACCGGTCTGACCGGCGCATGGGCGCAGGCGCTGGTTTATCTCCACGCCGGCTTTCTCGACGGTAACATCGCGTTCTGGAAAGCCGCCGTCACCACGCCTGCAAGCCTGTTCATCGTCGTGGACATCTTTGTTCTGGCTGCCGCGCTATTCGTCTGGATGTTCGCCGAAGGGCGGCGTCTGGGCATCAGCCAAGCCTGGCTCTGGGGATATTTTCTCGGCAGCGTGTTTGTTGCAATCAGTTTCGCATTCCCGCTGTTTCTGGCCCACCGCCAGCGCCTGCTGCGCACTGAACATCCGCAGCAACACGCAGCGCCCGCCGGAGCAGATTTCGTTGGCATTGCGCTGGCTGTGCTGTTTGCCCTGTGCGCCGTGGGTTACAGCTTTCTGCACAGACCGGTTTGACGGACTAAACCTATGGATACATCGAGCAAGATTTAAAAGAGGAGCCAGGTTGAATGCAGCCACCCGCTTTATAGCCTAGAGGCCAAAGACAAGCGCAGCTACTTCACCAGCGGCGCAACCGGCGCGGACACCAGCACCTGCAACAACAATCGCGCACTCAGCGCACAGACGCACATCACCACAGCCATCGGCAGCGCAGTGCCGTTGAACAGGTAGCCGACCGCCGCACCGGAGATTGACGCCAGTGCGAACTGCAAGGTGCCCAGCAGCGCCGCGGCCAGACCGGCGCGGTCGCCGAAGGGCGCCATCGCGCCGGCGGTGGAATTGGGGAAGGAGAAACCCAGGCTGCTCATGCCGCAGAACAGCGGCACGAGAATGCCGATGAAGCCGCCGAAGCCGGTTGCGGCCGTGACCAGCATCGCCACGGCGCAGACGGCGTTGACGGTCAGCGCCATGCGCAGCACGCGTTCGGCGCGGTAGCGCTTCAGCAGGAATGAATTGACCTGCGCGGCGGTGATCAGGCCGAAGGCGTTGAGTCCGAACAGCCAGCCGAAATGCGCCGGCGACACGCCGTAAACCTCGATGAAAACAAACGACGAGCCGGAGATGTAGGCGAACATGCCGGACTGCGCGACGCCGCCGGCGAGCGCGTAGCCCATGAAGCGCCGGTGGCGCAGCAGCCGCAGATAGCCGGCGAGCACGCCGCGCAGGCTGAGAACGCCCGAGCGGCTGCGGCTGGTTTCGGGGATGCCAGTGGCAATGGAGGCGAGGCAGATGAGGCTGTAGACGACCATCACCAGAAAGATCGCGCGCCAGCCCAGCCACAGGAAAATCTGCCCGCCGACCAGCGGCGCCATGATCGGCGCCACGCCCATGATCAGCACCAGGGTGGAGAGGACGCGCGCCATCTCCTGCGGCGGAAAGCAGTCCCGCACCATCGCGCGGGTGATGACCATGCCGGCGCATCCGCCCAGCGCCTGCAGGAAGCGCAGCAGGATCAGGCTATCCATGTTCGGGGCAAAGGCGCAGCCCAGCGACACCAGCGCGTACAAGCCCAGGCCGAATAGCAGCGGCCGCCTGCGGCCGTAGCGGTCCGACACCGGCCCGTAGATGAGCTGGCCCAGCGCGAGGCCGACGAAATAGGCCGACAGAGTCAGTTGCGTCGCGGACGTATCGACGCCGAAATGCGCCTGCAGCGCGGGCAGGCTCGGCAGGTACATGTCGATGGACAGCGGGCCGATGGCGATCACCGCCGCCAGCGTCAGCACCAATCGCCGCACGCTGACGTTGTCCGGCAACAGGCTCATGCCTGCTGCATCACGACCCGGCGCGCTCATGCTCACGTATTTGGAGTTCTCGTGAACGGGCTAAGCCTCGGGCCGCATTTGTGGAAACAGTAAAACATCGCGAATGCTCGGCGAATCGGTGAGGAACATCACCAGACGGTCGATGCCCAAACCCGCACCAGCTGTCGGCGGCAGTCCGTATTCCAGCGCGCGGATGTAGTCGGCGTCGAAGAACATCGCCTCGTCGTCACCGCCCTCTTTGGCGGTGACCTGCGCCTTGAAGCGCGCGGCCTGGTCGTCCGGATCGTTCAACTCGGAAAAACCATTCGCGACTTCGCGGCCGCCGACGAAGAACTCGAAGCGGTCGGTGACCTCCGGATTGTGGTCGTTGCGGCGCGCCAGCGGCGAAACCTCGGTCGGGTATTCGGTGATGAACACCGGATCGAGCAGCGTGGCCTCCACCGTCTTCTCGAAGATTTCCGTGAGCAGTTTGCCGGCGCCATAGCCGGGCTTCACGTCACCGCCGACCTTCTTCGCCCACTCGGCCAGATAGTCGCGCTCGTCGATGCGCGCGTCGTCCATCTGCGGATTGTTGCGCAGCACCGCTTCCTTCATCGTCCAGCGGTTGAAGGGCTTTTCCAGATCGTACTCGCGGCCCTGGTAAGTCAGTTGCCCGGAGCCGTGCACCGCCAGCGCGAGATCGCGCAGCAGGTTTTCGATCAGGTCCATCAGCTCGCGGTAATCGGCGTAGGCCTGGTAGAACTCGAGCATGGTGAACTCGGGATTGTGGCGCGTGCTCAAGCCCTCGTTGCGGAAGTTGCGGTTGATCTCGTAGACCTTCTCGAAGCCGCCGACGACCAGGCGCTTGAGATACAGCTCCGGGGCGATGCGCAGGTAGAGATCGCGATCCAGCGCGTTGTGATGCGTGATGAACGGCTTGGCGGTGGCGCCGCCGGGAATCGGCTGCATCATCGGCGTTTCGACTTCGCTGAAGCCCAGCGTGTCGAGGAAGTTGCGGATGAAGCGCACGGTCTGGCCGCGCTTGTCGAACACCTTTTTCACATCGGGATTCACGATGAGATCGAGATAGCGCTGGCGATAGCGGACCTCGGTGTCGGTGAGGCCGGCCCACTTTTCCGGCAGCTGGCGCAGGCCCTTCACCAGCAGTTCGAGCTTGCTGACGCGCAGCGAAAGCTCGCCAGTCTTAGTCTTGAACATGCTGCCGGTGGCGCCGAGGATGTCGCCGACGTCGTAAGCCTTGAATGCGGTGTAGGCCTCCTCGCCCAGCGCGGCCTGCTGCACGAAAATCTGCATGCGGCCGGACATGTCCTGCAACTGGCCGAAGCTGGCCTTGCCCATCACGCGCTTGGCCATGAGGCGGCCGGCGATGCTGAACTGCTGCGTCTCGGCCTCGAACGAATCCGCCGGACGCGCGCCGTAGACACCGTGCAGATAATCCGCCAGCGTGTCGCGGCGGAAACTGTTGGGATAGGCGTTGCCAGCGGCACGCAATTTCTCCAGCTTCTCGCGGCGAGCGGCGATGACGTGGTTCTCGTCAGGCGCGTCGGCATGCGCCTTCGGGTTCTCATCCTGCGGAAGCTGCTGATCGGTCATGGCGCTACTCGGCATGTTTGCCCGTCCGCTCTCGCGGGTTCGAGCATTAATATGTTTCAATACAACGACTATAACTTTAATTTATCTATATTTAATAACAACCCTTGCCGCCCATCGGCAAGAGCGGGTGCCGACACGGTGCTTGCCCGGAGGGCAATGGGCGCGGGAGGCACCCGAAGCCCGCGGCTAGCGTAACAAGGTCGATACCCTACCGTCCGCTCCCGCACCCGTTTTGCTACGCAAAAAACGCCGTGTCGCGGGCGGACAGCCAGCACCGCATCACAACCCCTGCTTCAGGCTCGCCTCGATGAACGGGTCGAGATGGCCATCCAGCACTTTCTGCGTATCCGCGATTTCCACGCCGGTACGCAGATCCTTGATGCGCGACTGGTCGAGCACATAGGAACGGATCTGGCTGCCCCAGCCGATGTCGGACTTGGAATCCTCCAGCACCTGCTTGGCGGCGTTGCGTTTTTCGAGCTCGCGCTCATAGAGCTTGGCCTTGAGCATCTTCATCGCGTTATCGCGGTTGGCGTGCTGCGAGCGCTGCGTCTGGCAGGCGACGACGATGCCACTGGGCACGTGCGTGATGCGGATCGCGGATTCGGTCTTGTTGACGTGCTGGCCGCCCGCGCCGGACGAGCGATAGGTCACGGCGGTGAGGTCCGCCGGATTGATTTCGATGTCGATGTTGTCGTCCACTTCCGGCGACACGAACACCGCCGAGAACGAGGTGTGGCGGCGGTTGCCGGAATCGAACGGCGACTTGCGCACCAGGCGGTGCACGCCGATCTCCGAGCGCAGCCAGCCGAAGGCATACGGCCCCTGGATATACACGGTCGCCGACTTGATGCCCGCGACTTCGCCTGCGGAGCACTCCATCAATTCGGTCTTGAAGCCCTTGCCGTTGGCCCAGCGCATATACATGCGCAGCAGCATTTCCGCCCAGTCCTGCGCCTCGGTGCCGCCGGAGCCGGACTGGATATCGAGATAGGCATTGGCATTGTCCATTTCGCCGGAAAACATGCGGCGGAATTCCATGTCATCCGCCAGCTTGCCCAGAGCGGTGATGTCGCGCGCGACTTCGGCGACGGTCGCGGCGTCATTTTCAGCCTCGGCCATTTCGAGCAGGTCCGCCGCATCGCGCAAGCCCGCGTCGGCCTTGTTGATCGGCTGAATTACATCCTCGAGTTTGGCGCGCTCGCGGCCCACTTCCTGTGCACGTTTCTGGTTGGCCCAGAAATCGGGCCGCTCCATCTCGCCGGCGACTTCCGCCAGGCGATCCCGCTTGCCATCGTAGTCAAAGATAGCCCCGGAGCGCGTCGAAACGCGCTCGCAGGGCTGTGATCTCGCTTCTGATCTGGTTCGGTTCCATACGCGCAGGATGCTTTTGAGGGCGCGAAGTATAGCCGTTCCGCACCGCGATTCTGGCGCCACGATTTCAGCCGAGTTGTAATCCTTCCTTGTGCCGTGTTAAAAAATCCGGGCTTGGAGACGCGGTTTCTCGCGGATGCTAAGATTTGTGCGGTAAAAAATACTTACTGTCGGGATCGCAAAAGGGGAGATTCATGAAATACCGTTCTGGTCTGCTTGCCGTGCTTTTGAGTCTGGCTGTGGCCCTGCCAGTTTTTGCACAGGATGCAACGACGGGTGATGCGTCCACTCCGGATGCCAGCGCCTCCACACCGGCTGCCGACAGTGGCGCCGCAACCCCGGCTGCGGACACCGGCGCAGCGCCGGCCGATGCCAGTGCCGTGGTCGTTCCCTCAGCAGATTCCAGTACCGCAGCTCCTGCGGCTGACGCAAGTGGTGCCGCTGCACCCGCTGCCGCAGACACCAGCGCAGCACCAGCCGCGGATGCAGGCACGGCGGCGGCTGCACCCGACACCAGCGCCGCAGCGCCGGCAACTGATGCCAGTGCACCAGCCACCGACACCAGCGCAGCACCAGCCGCAGATGCAGGCACGGCGGCTGCTTCAACCGACACCAGTACGCCTGCGGCAGACAGTGGCAGCGCTCCCGCCGCCGACACCAGCTCCGAACCGGCCACGACTGACACCAGCAGCGTATCCACGGATACGAGCTCTTCGTCTTCGTCCGACAACGGCGGCGGTGGCGGCGGCTCAGACAATGGCGGTGGTAGCAGTCATGCCAGTTCGCCGATCCCTGGCCGCGAATACTATGTTTCTCCGATGTTCTCTTATGTGATAGCCGACAAGGCCCGCGGCACCAAGCACGGCATCGGCGGCATCATGACTGTCGGCAAGAAAATGACCGACGGACTGAACCTCGAAATAACCGGCATCTATGAAAGTTTCAAGCCGAATGGCGAGGCCAAGTCAGAAGGTTATAACAGTACCTTCTCACTCAGTGGAATCGGCTTGGGTGCCATGCTGTTTCCGTTGTCCAGCCTGCCGGATCTCTATGGCCTCGTGAACGTATCCTACGGTACGGGCAGAACCCTTCCCGGTCCGATTCCGAACTACCACACCACCATCTTCGATACCGGTATCGGCTATCTGTATCCGATCACCCACCGCATACTGTTGCGCGCTGAAGCACGTTTCCGCATGGATGCGGATTTCCGCGAAGAAGCGGGAATTCACCAAGGCCAAAAGAGCGCATTCTATGACGGCGTGTTCAATATCGGCCTGCTGATTCCGCTTGGCACCGTCGCTGCGCCGCCTCCGCCCCCGCCGGAACCGGTGGCTGTTGTGGCTGCACCGCCCCCGCCACCGGCCCTCAAGTGCCCGAATACTGCGGCCGGAATCCCTGTGGGTGCCGATGGCTGCCCGCTGGATAGCGATGGCGATGGCGTACCGGATTACTTGGATGAGTGCCCGCACACCCCGGCCGGCGCCAAGGTCATGGCCAACGGTTGCGCCCTCGCTGGCGACTGCCGTACGCCGAAGGCCGGCGAAGCCGTGGATGCCAATGGTTGCGCAGCCAACAGTTCTTTCATCCTCAAGGGCGTCAACTTCGACTTCGACTCCGACCGCCTGACCGAAGACTCCAAGGACATCCTCAACCATGTCGCAGATACCCTGAAGTCCTATCCGGACGTCAACGTTGAAGTCTCGGGCTACACCGATGATGTCGGCAGCGCGCCGTATAACCTGGCACTTTCGGAACGCCGTGCCCGTTCGGTCAAGCAATACCTGATCGGCCAGCAAGTCGCTGCAGAACGCATGACGACGGTTGGTTACGGCAAGACCAGGCCGCTGGTTGACGGTACCACAGCGGAAGATCGCGCCAAGAACCGCCGCGTCGAATTGAACGTGAAGTAACAGGAAGCGGCTGCTTTACTCAAAACCCCGCCGGCGCAAACCGGCGGGGTTTTTCTTTTGGGGCGGCTTTCAGTTGCAAGAAAATCAGGCACGTTCCGCCTGCAAACGTGCTTAGTCCAGGTGGACCAGTCGGCTTCCGTTTCAATAAATTATGCTGAAACCTGCACTGCGGCTTTCGCCGGGTCAAAGTCGGCAAGGCCGCCGCTT
Source organism: Stenotrophobium sp. (assembly GCA_050740055.1). GTDB lineage: Bacteria > Pseudomonadota > Gammaproteobacteria > Nevskiales > Nevskiaceae > Stenotrophobium. The sequence continues at coordinate 34 of JBOICL010000311.1, read as the reverse complement.
TGCATAAATATCCGTCCGGCTAAACTACCGGCAT
>JBOICL010000310.1:0-4302 GCA_050740055.1 Stenotrophobium sp. | reverse complement strand
GCTCCAGAGTCCGTCAACCAGTTCATCGCTGCGGAATTCGCCAAGAAGCAAGAAGACAAGCCCAACAAGTCAAATAAGGTCACGCTCGACGAGACAAATCTCACTCCACAGGAAGAACTCTACGAGTCGGCGAAAAAGATTCGCGAGGCTCGGTATCAAGAGCTTATCGATACCATCCTGTCCAAAACACCACGCGAGTTCGAGAATCTGGTCGTCCTGGTTCTCCAAAGAATGGGGTACGGAGGTGAGGTCAAGCAATCTGGTGTAGTCACGTCTTACACGAACGATGGTGGCATTGATGGCATCATCAAAGAAGACGTACTCGGCTTTGGTCGCATCCATATTCAGGCCAAACGGTACGCCCAAACAAGCAGCGTAGGTAGGCAGGAAATTCAGAGCTTCGTTGGAGCACTTGCCGTCGCACAGTCAAAGAAAGGCGTGTTCATAACGACATCGTTCTTTTCAAAGGGTGCTATTCAGTACGCGGAGGGTCTGAACGGTAGCACTACTCTCATACTCATAGATGGCGAAAAGCTAGCTGAATATCTGTATGAGTACGGTGTCGGCGTACAGGTTGAGCACACAGTTCAAATAAAAAAGCTCGACAGCGAGTTTTGGGATTCCATGGAGAATGAGGCTGGCGGGCCTGATTTATAACAAGTCAATGCAGCGGACGCGGTACCCGCGCCGCTGATTTCCAGCGTTAGGCCGCAGATGAAGATTCGTCGCGTAGTTCAAACTGACGGTACTGGTTGCGGGCTTGCTTGTGTCGCCATGATTGCAGGCACTACGTATCGGCGCGTCAAAAGCTTCGGTGTTGCACACGGCATCGTTACAAATAAACCGCCGTACTACACAGGCGCCGGCGACCTCTCGCGGCTACTGTTGGGCTTCGGCGTGCTCACAGCAAAAGGGCGCAGGCTCAGGCACTGGGATTCGTTGCAGTGCCTGAGCGTAGTAGGCATAAACCACAACGAAGCTGCCGACACTTGGCATTGGGTTGTGTATGTTCCCTCAGCAGCCGGTGGCTACGTGCTAGACCCCAAGAAAACTATAAAAGCTGAAAGGCGTGTCGATTTTGGCCGCATGCACCCGCGCAGTTACATGCCGGTGCTGCGGCCTAACAACTCAATCCAGCGGACGCTCGCCTGCGGCTCGCGCCGCTGATTTCGGGCGTTAGGCCGACATCCAGAATCGTGAGAGAGGAATCATGAGCAAGGTATTTGTAAACATCGGACTTAGTCTTGACGGCTACATGGCGCCGGAAGGGATGAACATCGAGAATTGGGATAGACCTGAGTACAAGAACTGGGGTGCTAAGTGGGGTGCGCTGATGAGCTGGATCCTCAAACAGCAATACTTCCGCGAGAAACTCAAGTTCGGTCCGGGAGGAGAGACCGGTCCGGTCAACGATATGCTCCGTAATACCATGGAGCGTTCCGGTGCCAACATCATGGGCAAGCGAATGTTTGACGCAGGCGAGCGAAGCTGGCCAGAGGAAGCTCCGTTTCACACCCCTGTGTACGTGCTTACCCACGAGAAGCGCGAACCATGGGTCCGGCCGGGCGGAACGACGTTCTATTTCTTCAACGATGGGCCAGCGAATGCCCTTGAGAAAGCCCGGGAGTCCGCAGGCGGTCGTGACATTCGCATCTCGGGCGGAGCGGATGTGATACAGCAGTACTTGAACATGGGCGCCATTGACGAGCTGGAAATTGCCTTGGCTCCAGTACTATTTGGCAGTGGAAGGCGCTTGTTCGAAAACCTGCACGAGCCGGTGCCGCAGTTTCGAATCGACAAGGTGCTCAATACTCCAGATGCTACACATCTGCGCTATGTGCGTGCGTAAAAGCGGCCTAACAACATCATTGCAGGCGACGTTTGACCCGCTGCGCACCCTTGCTACCGCAAGAGCGCAGTAGGCTGGGATGAAGCGGAGCCCCCGTGCGCGGGGGCAAACGAACCCCAGCACATCCGCCGCATCCCGTTGTGCCAGACCGCCGGTATCGCGTCGTCTGAGACGCTCAATGCACCGTGTGCAGGCGCTCGCGCAGTTCGCGAATCTCGCTGTGGTGTTTGCGGGCGTTTTCGTACTGGCGTTCGAGCAGCGCGTGCACTTCCGGCGGCGTTTCCCATTTCACCGCGTCGGCGAGGCGCTCTTCGGCGGTGGATTCGTCGCTCTCGACCTGGTTGAGTATCTCGTCCTCGTTGCGCCCGAGCGCGGTGACGGCGAGGTGCATCCAGGTGCGGTGCAGGGTGTTGCCGAAGGTGCCGAGTTCCTGCGGCTTGCCGCCGAGCTTGCTCACCGCCTCCTGCAGCTCATGCGCCGCTTCGCCGAAGAAGCGCGAGTAGTCCAGCAGCGACTGCTTGAGGTCTTCGTGGTAGGCCTCTTCCGAGGCGGCACGCAGGGCGCGCTCGCCGTTCTTGGAAGTGACGATCAGGCGGTTCATCAACGTGATGGCGTCTATGGTGCTCATGACAGTTTCTCCTGTATTAGCGGGATGGACTGCCGCACCTGACCGATGCCAGGAGGCGCCGCGTTTGCCAGAACAGTCTGAGTCAGACCGCGTTTCTATCCGGCAGGGCCGGGCGGCTAGGTCAGCATAGCGCGATCTTCTGCGAGCGGGAACCTCCGGTTTTCCACCGCCTCCGCAGCCGGATGTGCAGTGCCGCCGCCTTTCAGGTAAGGCTCAATCGCTGCATACTTCGCGGCCATATCCGCACCGACATGAACGAATTACAGGAATCCATTGCGCGCGAGGGCCACGTGTTCGTGCGGGCCGAGGCGATGCGCCGCGCGCTGGAAGCCTGCGGCGCGCTGACGGACTGGGCGGCATTTTCGGCGAGCTGGGACGACCTGCATCTCGACGCCTACATGGCCGACAGCGGGCGCTATCGCCGCCGAAGGCACGCGGTTTTTGCCGCGAACGCCGTTGGAGAAATCAGCCGCGCGGCGCATCAGCCGCATTACCAGAGCCGCGAGTACAACGCGCTCAACGGCGGCATTCCGCGCTGGTTCGAGCCGATCGCCGCAGACATCGGCGGCGGCGTGTGCATGTCCACGATCCTTTGTTTCTGCCTTGCGCTGTTCGGGCGGCTGGCGGGCGCGCCGCGGGCTTGGCATATCGAGGCGCACCAGTTCCGCATCGAGGCCGCGCCGGACATGCAGGGCCTGCCGACGCCGGAGGGCATTCACCGCGACGGCGTGGATTACGCGCTGGTGCTGCTGATCCGCCGCCGCAACATCGCCAGCGGCACGACCATGATCCACGCACCGAACGGCACTGCGCTCGGCAGCTTCACGCTGACCGCGCCTTTCGACGCCGTGCTGCTCGACGACGCGCGCGTGTTCCACGGCGTGACGCCGGTGCAGCCGCTGGACCCGGCGCAGCCGGCCTATCGCGATGTGCTGGTGGTGACACTGCGGCGCGAGCCGTAGAGCTTCAACTCGCCGGTGGCCTGCCCGCGGCAGCGTACGCCGCTTTCCAGCGGTCAACGTGCCGGCGGTTGTCGTGGTTCCAGGGATGGAATCCCGGCCGGAAGTAGGACAGCCATGGCAACTGGATGCGGCGCAGGGGGCCGGGATCGACGAAGCCGTTCCACAGGAAGCGCCACGCCGCGCGCCAGAAACCGATGCCGTCGCGGCGGGTGAAGTGGAAATAGTTGAGCAGCGTGTGGGCCCAGAAGATCGCGGTGGTGCTCAGCATGATGAGGCAGCGCAGCAGCCAGCCGCGCAAGCCGGGCGCGACCGCCCGGTAGACATCGAAGGCGACCGCCTTGTGCTCGGTCTCCTCGATCGCGTGCCAGCGCCACAGCGCCGCCATGCGTGGATCGGCGCCTTCGAGCACGCGCGGATCGGACAGCAGCACATCGGCCATGATCGCGGTGAAATGCTCCAGCGCGATGGTGGCTGAGAGCTGGCTGATTGCCGGGAGTTTCTTCTTGCCCCATTCCAGGATTTTGTTGACGCGACCTTCCATGCGTTGAATCGGCAGGCCTGCCTGCGCGAGCAGCTCGTTGTATTGCTCGTGCTCGCGGCCATGCATGGCTTCCTGGCCGATGAAGGCGGTGATGGCTTTCTGCAATTCGGGATCGGTCACGCGGTCGCGGTAGTGACGGACGCTGTGGATGAAGAAACGTTCACCCGCGGGAAAGAAGATCGACAGCGCGTTGAAGAAGTGCGCGACGTGCGCGCCGCTGCCGTGCCAGTCGCCGATGCGCGCGGCAGGAAGATCGAAGCGCAGGTCGCGGCGCACGGGAAGGGGAATACGCGAGGGAATGCGGGTAACGGTCACGATGGGG
>JBOICL010000309.1:0-2451 GCA_050740055.1 Stenotrophobium sp. | reverse complement strand
AGCCCCACTCGTTGTCGTACCAGCTGATCAGCTTGACGAAGGTCTTGTCGAGCGCGATGCCGGCCTCGGCGTCGAAAATCGAGGTGCGGGCGTCGCCGCGGAAATCGGTGGCGACTACCTTGTCCTCGGTGTAGCCGAGGATGCCCTTGAGCGCGCCTTCGCTCTGCGCCTTCATTTCGGCCTTGATCTCCTCGTAGGTCGCTTCCTTCTCCAGCTCGCAGGTCAGGTCGACCACCGAGACGTCGGAAGTCGGCACACGGAACGACATGCCGGTGAGCTTCTTGTTCAGCGACGGAATCACCACGCCGACGGCCTTGGCCGCGCCGGTGCTGGACGGGATGATGTTCTCGAGAATGCCGCGGCCGCCGCGCCAGTCCTTGCTGCTCGGGCCGTCAACGGTCTTCTGCGTCGCGGTGGTGGCGTGCACGGTGGTCATCAGACCACGCTTGATGCCCCACTTGTCGTGCAGCACCTTGGCCAACGGCGCCAGGCAGTTGGTGGTGCAGGAGGCGTTGTAGATGATGGCCTGACCGGCATAGGTCTTGTCATTGACGCCGTAGACAAACATCGGGGTGTCGTCCTTCGACGGCGCCGACAGGATGACTTTCCTGGCACCGGCATCGAGATGCTTCTGCGCGGTGACCTTGTCGAGGAACAGGCCGGTGGATTCGATGACGACGTCGGCGCCGACCTCTTTCCACTTCAGGTTAGCCGGATCGCGTTCCTGCGTCAGGCGGATCTTCTTGCCACTGATGAACAGGGCGCCATCCTTGATCGCGATGTCGCCCTTGAAGCGGCCATGCACGGAGTCGTACTGCAGCATGTAGGCGAGATAGTCCGGCTCCAGCAGATCGTTGATGGCGACGATCTCGATGTCCTTGCCGAAGTTCTGCACCGCGGCGCGCAACACGTTGCGACCGATGCGGCCGAAGCCGTTGATTCCCACTTTCACTGCCATTGTCGTTTCCTCTGAAGTGCTGAATGACTACGCGATGAGCGCTGCAACCCGTGCGACGACATTGTCGACGGTAAAACCGAAATGCTTGAACACGGCGCTGGCCGGCGCGGATTCGCCGTAGGTGTCGACGCCGAGCACGTCGCCGCTCTCGCCGACGATGCCGCGCCAGAACAGGCTGACGCCGGCTTCTATCGCGAGGCGCTTGATGCCCGAACGGCTGTGCGGCAGCACGGACTCACGATAGGCGGCGTCTTGCTTGAGAAACACCTCGACGCAGGGCATCGAGACCACGCGCACCGCGGTGCCTCCTGAGCCTGTCGAAGGATCGATCAGTTTCTTGGCGGCATCGACCGCGAGCTGCACTTCCGAACCGGTGGCGATGATCACGGCCTTGGGCGCAGTTGCCGGCTCCAGCAGCACGTAGCCGCCGCGGCGCGCGTTCTCGAAATGCGTCTGCAGGTGCGGCTGCGGATTGAGATTCTGCCGCGACAGCGCCAGCGCGCTGGGGCCGTTGCGACGCTCGATGGCACAGGCCCAGGCAACGGCGGACTCGAACTGGTCGGCCGGACGCCAGACCTGCAGACCCGGAATCAGCCGCAGGCTGGAAACGTGCTCGACGGATTGATGCGTGGGGCCGTCTTCGCCGAGGCCGATCGAATCGTGCGTGTAAACGAACACGCTGCCGATCTTCATCAGCGCCGCCATGCGGATCGCATTGCGCGCGTAATCGGAGAAAGTCAGAAAGGTGCCGCCGAAAGGCAGCAGGCCACCGTGCAGCACGATGCCGTTGATCGCCGCCGACATGCCGAATTCGCGCACGCCATAACTGATGTAGTTGCCGGAGAAGTCGCCCGGCTTGATCAGTTTGTAGCCCTTGAAGTCGGTGCAGTTGGACTCGGTGAGATCGGCGGAACCCCCAAACAGTTCCGGCAGCTTGGCCGCGATCGCGTCGAGCGCGAACTTGGAGGATTTGCGCGTCGCCACCGGCTTGTCGGCTTTCGCGGCGTCGGCGATCAGCGCCTGCGCGGTCGCGGCCCAATCGGCCGGCAGTTCGCCACGCATGCGGCGCGTGAATTCGGCCGCTTCCTGTGGATATTTCGCGCTGTATTCGCTGAACCGCGTGTTCCACTGCTCTTGCGCGGCCTTGCCCTTCTCGCGCGCATCCCAGCCCGCGCGAATCTCGTCCGGAATCTCGAAGGGCGCATGCGGCCAATCGAGCTTTTCGCGCACCAATTTAATCTCGGCCTCGCCCAAAGCCGAGCCGTGGGCTTTTTCCTTGCCGGCGAAGTTGGGCGAGCCGAAACCGATGACCGTCTTGCAGCAGATCAGCGTCGGCTTGTCTTTCGAGGCACGCGCGGTTTCGATGGCCTTCTTGATCTCGGCCGGATTGTGGCCGTCCACATTGCGCACCACCTGCCAGCCATAAGCCTCGAAGCGCAGCGGCGTGTCGTCGCGGAACCAGCCGTGGACTTCGCCGTCGATGGAAATATTGT
>JBOICL010000308.1:0-8187 GCA_050740055.1 Stenotrophobium sp. | reverse complement strand
GGCTTCGGGTGCCTCCCGGCTTCGCCCCGGCCAAGCCCCCAGCTTGGCGTTCGCCAGCATGGACTGCCACTGGCAGTCCATGAAATCCTGGCTCACCCCATTGCCCTTCGGGCAAGCACCGTGTCGGCACCCGCCCTGCTTTTTTTGCGGCGGTAACCGTTATATAATATTTATATAAAATATAAATATTATATAATTTGTAACAATAATGTCTGATGAAAGTATTGAGAGCGGGTGATGCCATGAACAGGTCCGGCAAGTTCAGAACGAGTAGCGCACATACACGCCGAGATTGTCGCGGTCGCTGCGCCGGTTGTTGCCGCCCGCGCCGGTGAACCACTGGTACTGGGTGCCGGCGACGAGGTTCTGCGCGAGCTGGGCGTCAAGTTGCAGGTTGATGGTCTTGCGGCCGGCGACGTAGTTGTCGATGGTGGCCGGCGAGATACCGCCGAGATCGTGGAACAGGATCAGCGCTGGAGACAGGCTGATGTCGCCGATGGCGTGGCTGTACTGGCCGCGCAGCGCGAGGCGATAGCCCCAGGAAAATGATGTGGCGGCGCCGGTTTTCTGCTGCGTGGGGTTGATGCGCAGGGAGTCCGGCTTGCCGCCGGGCAGGCCGGTGCCATCCGCGCCCGGACTGAAATGCGTGCGGTCGCCGGTGCCTTCGAGTTGCAGTTGCGAGAGCGGCGGCAGGCCGAAAACCTGCGTGCCGCTGACTTCCGCCAGCAGCTGAATCTGGTCGGCGCCGAAGGGATTTTCCGAGGGGCCGAAAACGTGAATGCCAACCAGCGAGAACTGCCCGACGGTGTAGCGCTGGTAGCCGTGGACGATCTGGTTGGGGCCGTATTCCGCAAGCCCGCGGTAGCCGCTGAGATAATCCGGCACGATGTGGCGATGGCCGGGAATGGTGAACGGCGGATTGACGCCGATCGGGTTGGTGTTGGCCGGCACCGCGATGTCCGCGCTGGGAAATGCCGGGGCGAGGCCGGCGAAAATCACGTCGGTGATGTTGACCTGCAAGGGCATGTTGGGGCGCAGGGCATATTCGCCGGCCAGCGACCACGGCCCGAAATTGGTGTTGAAGCTGAGCCCGACCATGTGGATGTTCTCGGGATAATCGAGAAAAATTTTCATCGTATCGACTGGGGCGGGATTGAGGCCGATCGGGTTGAAGGCGCTGTTGAATCCGCGGCAGGCGACGAGGGCGGCGGCGAAACTGTTGTCCACCGCCGCGCGCGTGCAGGAGGCGCTGGCGCTGATCGCGGAAATATAGGGCAGGCGGCTGTGATAGTTGGCGTAGTAGAGGCCGAACTCGGTGCCGCGCAGTTTTTCCGCGAGATACTTGAGCTGGATGCCGTATTGCCCGCCGTTGCGCGGCCGTCCGTAGGCGTCCGGCAGTATCGCTGCGTTGCGGGTGGACTGGCTAAGCAGGCTGGTGAAACCCGCCGCGCGGAACTCGCCGTTCGGATCTTCTGCGTACTGGCCCAGGCCGAGGGTCAGGTATTTTCCGCCGCCGATGAAATCGCTGGTCGAGAAAAAGCTGCCGGTGGGATCGGGGTTGGCGGCGGTCCAGTACCACTGGTAGAACGCCGCGGCGGTGAGGCCGTTGCCGATATCGGCCGCGACCGACAGCGCGGGCACCGGTTGATAGAGTTCGTGCAGCTGAAAGCCGGGCATGCGCGCGAGCACGGCATCGGGTGGGCCGATGGTATTGAGCGTATTGAACGCCGTCAGCACCGATTCGCCCCACGTGATCGTCTGGTTGCCGAGCGAGATGAGATATTCGCTGCCGCCCCACTCCACGCTCCTGGCGACATAAGCCTCCTGCAACTGGCCGCCGCGTGCGAATTGCCGCGAGATGTTGTGCGGGCGCGGCGTGCTGGCCGGCTGGAACCGCGTGTTGGTGTGGGTTTCATCGAAACGGTCGTTGACCGGGTCGTAGAACAGTACACCGCGCAGCTTGCCGCTCCAGTCGCCGTCGCTGAAGCTGAATGTCGGCGTCAGGCGCGTCGGTGCGCTGACGATGTCATGCCGGCCGTAATTGAGGTCGCCGTTGTCGGTATTGCCGCCGCTGAAGGAGCCGGCCGCATGCACCAGCCGCAGGTTGGGCGTGGGATCGCCGGAGAGCGACATGCAGTCGTCCGCGGTGCACAGGTTCTGCTGGCCGGGTACGTTGAGCTTGCCCAGCAGGGCGGTGTCGCGGTCCTCCATGCGCCACAGCGCGCCCGAGACGAGGGTGCCGGTCACGCCAATGCGCAGATCGCCGCTGAGGTATTCCAGATCCTGCGCGCGCGCCTGCGCACCTAGCATCAGCGTCAGCAGGGCCGCGGCGCCTATGGTTCCCGTGGTTCCCGGCCCTCCCATGGACATCGCCCGTGCTCCCCCACACTTTTCGCACCGAAAGGCCCCGGTTCGGGGCCGCGTTTCATCTTATACAGGCCGCGCCTAGGGTCTTGACCCTGCGGGACAAGTCATGGACGGTGCAGGACAATCCGGCCGCTATGCCGTCAGCTCCGGCGCGACACGCAGGCCGACGCGTCGCAGCCGGGGAATATCCAGCGCCAGCAGCGCTTCACCGCCCAGTTCCTTCAGCCACCCGCGAACGGCCGCCTGTTCCGGCGCGTTCATGCTGCGATAGACATCCAGCATCCGCTGCGTCATCCACAGGATGTAGGGAATCGCGGCGCGCCGGTATCGGCCGGCTCCCATCGGGAATTCGATCTCGCCCAAGCCGCGCGGCAGGGCCTTGCCCGGCGCGCAATGCGGCAGCGCCGCCCTAACCTCGTGCAGCGTTGCATCGAGCAGCGGAATGAACTCGCGGAAGATGGCGCGGAACACCGGAGTCAGGGTTTCGGGGATCCGATCGTGGGGAAGGAAAGCGCCGGACAGCGGGCGCGGTTGCGTCATGCGATCCACCCAGGCGCGCAGGTTGCGGCGTGGATCGATCAGTTCGCGCTTCGACCATGGATCGCGGCCCAGGTGTGCGTACATCGGGCCGATCAGGCCGAAATCGCCCAGCGAGGGTTTGTCGCCGAACAGGAAAGGCGTGCCGGCGAAATGCCGGTCGAGCAGGTCGAGCGTGTCGCGCGTCCACACCTCCAGCAGATCGAGCTGCGCCGGCACGATGCCCAGCCCCGGCAAATGGCCGCGCATCTGGTTGGCTGCTTTCGCGGCCACGCGCCTCTGCATGAATCCGGGGAAATACGGCAGCAGGCCGCGGCCGGCGTCGCGCTCGAACAGCGCGTAATTCTCTGGGTGGCACCAGCGCGTGTACATGGCGATGACCAGCCACCACTCGTCGCCCCACATTTCCATCAGGTAGGACGCGAAGCGCTGCACCGGCGTGGCCGGGACGACGGGTGCCTGCGGGAAGCGCTGCTCCAGCCGGTCGATGATGTTGCTGGTGTCCTGCAGCCATTCGCCTTCGGGAGTGACCACGATGGGCATGACCGCGGCCTTGGTGCGCTTTTTGGCGCGCACGCTGAAGGTGTAGAAATCGATCGCCTTCTCGATGTGCGGAATGTTCTTGTAGAGCAGGTAACAACGTGCCTTTCCGCTGAAATAGGAAAGATGCCAGGCGTAGTGAATGTAGGGTTTGCTCATGGGCGATCGCGCCTGTGTGCCGGGAAATGGGACGGTATCCAAGCTGCGACCTTAGGGCCGGGCACTCTGATAGTCTTGTCTTTGGAGGACAAGTGCTGGGCGGAAGGGGACAGGGCACCGAAATGGCGCGGGAAGTCACAACGTTGAATACCTGGGGCATCGCCGTCGCGCGCACGCTGGATGCGCGCGGGCTGGACAGCGTGGGCCTGTTCGTGCGCGCGGGGTTGGACCCCGCAATCCTGCGCGATCCCAATGGGCGTTACCCGGTTTCAAGGATGGCGCGGCTCTGGCGCTACGCGGTGGAGGCCACCGGCGACCCCTGTCTCGGCCTCAAGGCGGCGGCTTATGTGCAGCCCGCCACTTTCCACAGCCTGGGCCTTGCGATGATGGCGAGCCAGAGCCTCGATGACGCGCTGCAGCGCACCGCGCGGTTTTCGCGCATCGTCAGCAATGCGGTGGATGTCACGATAGAACGTACGCCTAGGGGCGTGAAGGAAGTCGTGCGCTTTCTCGAAGGCGCGCCGGTGGTCGATGAAGGTATCGACCTGTTCATGGCATCGACCTGCAAGCTGGGGCGCATGCTCACGGGACTGGATCGTCTGCCGGTGGAAATCCTGCTCTGCCGTAAGGGTTCAGCGGCGATGCTGAAGGAATTCGAGACCTATTTCGGCTGTCCGGTGAGCTTCAACGCCGGCGAAAATTCCCTGCTTATTCCGCTGGAACTCATGGATCAGCCGCTGCCGATGGCCAATGCCGAGCTGGCGCGGCAGAACGACCGCGTCGTCGTGGAATACCTGCGCCGCTTCGACGGCGCGCGGATCAGCGAGAAAGTCCGCGCGGAACTGATCTCGTGCCTGACCGCAGGAGAACCGGCGCGTGCGCGCGTCGCGGCGGCGCTCAACCTGAGCGAGAAGACCTTGCAGCGGCGGCTCAGCGACGAGGACAGCAGTTACCAGCAGGTGCTGGAAGAAACCCGCCGCGACCTGGCGCAGCAATACCTGAGAGAGCTGAACGTGCCGATGTGCGAGGTGACGTTCAGGCTCGGGTTCTCCGACCAGAGCAGCTTCAACCGCGCCTTCAAGCGCTGGACCGGGATATCGCCGGGCGAATTCCGCAGAACCTGAACCCTCAGTGGGAAGTCAGCAGTGCACTGGTAAAGACCGAAAGGTTGTCGTAAACCGCGACATTTTCAATATCATGCTCTATTTCGGTGCGCGCACCCTTGCCAGTGCGCACTAAAATAGGGCGCGCGCCTGCGGCGCGCGCGGCCGCAATGTCCGCGCTGCTGTCGCCGACAAAACACACCCCGTCGAGGTTCACCTGCAACCGCCGCGCCAGATCCTTGAGCATGCCGGGATTGGGTTTGCGCATGTCGGTGGCCTGTTCCGGCGCTTCCGGCGCGAATTCGAAGCCGTCGATGCGGCCGCCGACTTCGCCGACCAGTTTCTGCAGACGGTCGTTCATCGCGAACATCGCGTCATAGTCGAATAGGCCGCGGCCGATGCCGGACTGGTTGCTGGCGATGAACACGCGGTAGCCCGCCTGACACAGGCGCGCGATGGCCTCGAGACTGCCGGGGATCGGTCGCCATTCGGCCACGGACTTGATGTACTCGTCCGAGTCCTCGTTGATGACGCCATCGCGATCCAGAATAACCAGTTTCATGCGCGCACTGTGCCCACGTGATGAAGCAGGGTCAAGGTGGTGTGCGCCTAATCCACCACCTTGATCGTGCCGTTCATGTTCTCGTGCCCGGTGCCGCAGAAAATGTCGCAGAGAAACGGGAAGGTGCCGGTCTTGTCCGGCGTGAAACGCACCCACGCCACCTGCTGCGGCAGCACATCCGCGCGCTGCTTGAGGTCGGGCGCGCTGAAGCCCATAACCACGTCCTGGGTGGTGATCTCAAACTCCACCGGCACGCCTTTCTTCAAAGTGATTTCGCTGGGGATGAACTCGAAGCGCTTGGCCACGACCTTGATGACCTTGACCTTCTCGGCTGACGCAGCAGCCCAGACGTAACCCAGTACGCCAGAGCAGAGCACGATGAGCAGGGCCGCAGCGATGCGGTTCACGATGAGTTTGCGCATTGCGACTACTCCGCCTTGATGCCGAATTCGGCGATGTCGAGGCGGGCCTCATCCGTATCCGAAGTGATTTCGCGGAAGCCCAGCCCGCGGTAGGGCGCGGAGGCGTCCCAGGGTATCGGCATCTTCTTGGGCACCGACAGCGGCGCCGGCAGCGGGAACATCAGCGAGTTAGCCGAGTGGTGCGCGATGTGGCCGGTCATGTGGTGGTTCTGCTGGTGGATGTGGCCGTAGAACACGGTCACGTTCTTGAACGGCATCAACTGTGCGACCGCCTGGTCGCCGTCGCGCGTGGCCCAGTCCCAGCTCGGTGCGAGGTCGAATAGCGGCCGGTGCGTCAGCACCACGATCGGCGCGTTCTTGTCGCGCCCGTCGAGGTCCTTGGCCAGCCATTGCAACTGCTCATCGCCGATCAGCGCACGTGGATCGGAAACGTTATCGATGGCGATGAAATGCACGCCCTTGTGATCGAAGGTGTAATGCGTTTCGCCGAAGAATTCACGGTAAGCCTTGGCGTTGTCCAGCGAGGCGTCGTGCTCGCCGGGCATGAAATGGATATCGCGGACCTTGAGTCCGGCGACGATGTCGCGGAACTCGCCGAGACGCTTGCGGCGTTCGACCGGATCGTCTGTAGTGTGGGTGAGATCACCGGTGAAGACGATGAAATCCGGCTGGTGAGAAAGCGCGTTGACCTCCGCCACCGCCTTCTTGAGCGTGCCCGCCGCATCGGGATTCACTGCCGGGCCGCTGAATCCCCAATGCGTATCCGAGAGCTGCACGAAATAGAAATCTTCGACGTCGTTGCCGTAGGCCTTGTCCGTGCCGGTGGCGCCTGCCAGACGCGGGAAGCCGGTCAGGCCGGAGGCGAAAACGACACCGCCGTAGCCGGCGAACCTGAGGAATTCCCTGCGATCGATCCTGTGTTTCATGTGCGACTCCTGTGTGGAACGGATACCTGCATAACCGGCACGCCGGCCGATTTATTCCACATCCGCACGAACCGGCAGGTTGGGAATAAACTGCCGTGCAATGCGGTAAACATTCTCAGAGAACAGGAAATTTCTTGGCCGAAGACACCAACGCCCGGCGTTTCGAAGCAGTTGCCGCGCCGCATATGGATGCCGCTTACAACCTGGCGCGCTGGCTCACACGCGACCCGCACGACGCGGAAGATGTCGTGCAGGAAGCCTACCTGCGTGCTTTCCGGTTCTTTGCCGGCTTCCGCGGCGGTGACGGCCGCGCTTGGCTGCTCACCATCGTGCGCAACACTTTCTACACCTGGTGGCAGCAAAACCGCCGTGGCGGTGCCGATGTTTCATTCGACGAGACCAATGCAGAACACACCGAGGAGGAAGCGCCTGATACCAACCCGGAAACCCTGCTGCTGCGGCTGGCCGACCAGCAACTCGTCGGCCGTGCGCTGGAACAACTGCCCGTCGATTATCGGGAAATTCTGGTGCTGCGCGAACTGGAGGATTTTTCGTACAAGGAAATCGCCGATATTGCCGGGATTCCCATCGGCACTGTCATGTCGCGCTTGTCGCGCGGACGCAGGCTGCTGAAAGCCTGCATCGAGCGCGTCGGCGAGGAGCATTGAGATGAATTGCGAAGAAATGCGGCCGCAGATCACCGCCTATATCGACGGCGAATTGGATGCGACGCGCGCGGTGGCGCTGGAACAGCATCTAGTGGCTTGCGCGGAATGCGCCGCGCTGCATCGCCAGCAGAGTGCCTTGAGCAAGGCAGTGCGTACACAAGCAACGTATCACCGCGCGCCCGAAACGCTGCGCATGCGCCTGCGCGCGTCGCTGCCGCAGCAGGTTTCAGCCCCAGTGGTGCAGCGCCGACCGCGCAGCGCCTGGATGCAGTGGAGCGGTGCACTCGCCGCCAGTCTGGCACTGGCAATCGGCCTTAACATCTTTCTGAGCGGCCGGCAGGCCGACCGACAGTTGGAAGACGAACTGATTGCCGGTCATGTGCGCTCGTTGCAGGCCAACCACCTTGAGGACGTGATCTCCTCCGACCACCACACGGTCAAGCCCTGGTTCACTGGCAAGCTGGATTTCTCGCCGCCGGTGAATGACCTGTCGGCGGTGGGATTCCCATTGACTGGTGGCCGGCTCGACTACATCGACGGCCGCGCCGTCGCGGCGCTGATCTACCGCCACGGCCCGCACACCATCAACCTGTTCGTCTGGCCCAGTGCTCCGAGCGGCGTGCAGACGCCGCTGCGGCTGGAGACGCGCAAGGGTTACAACCTGATGCACTGGACCGATCGCGGCATGAACTTCTGGGCCGTGACCGACATGGACGCCGCGCAACTGAAAACCTTCGCGCAGGATTTGCTGAAGCAGCAGGTTTAGATTTCAGCCGGGCAGGCAGGAAATGTCCGCAACCTCGCGGCAAATTTCATCTAGGCTGCGAAGCAATGTAATGCGTCCGCTGCGTAGTTGTATGTCGGGGTCCATTACTTTAGCGTTCTGTTCAAAGAATGCATCCA
>JBOICL010000307.1:0-2920 GCA_050740055.1 Stenotrophobium sp. | reverse complement strand
GCTGGTGATGGGCCTGGGCGTTGCCGGTCTGTCTGCGATTGCTACCGCACGCCGCATTGGTGCCAAGGTCGAAGGCTACGATGTACGCCCCGAAACCAAGGAACAGGCCGAGTCGCTCGGCGCGAAGTTCGTCGATACCGGCGTCGATGCGCGCGGCACCGGCGGTTACGCCCGCGAGCTGACCGCGGAAGAAAAAGACAAGGTCGCGCAGGTGCTGACCAAGCACATCCAGCAGGCCGACATCATCATCACCACCGCCGCGATTCCCGGCCGCCCCTCGCCCAAGCTGATCAGCAAGGCGCAGGTCGATGGCATGAAGGCCGGCGCGGTGATTGTCGATCTGGCGGCAGAAGGTGGCGGCAACTGCGAATACACTCAGCCCGGTGAGACCGTGCAGGTCGGGCAGGTGAGCATCGTCGCGCCGCTCAACGTGCCTTCGCTGCTCGGCGAACACGCCAGCGAGCTGTACGCCAAGAACCAGATCAACCTGCTCGAGCTGATGATCAAGGACCAGTCGATCAAGCTCGACTGGGACGACGAAGTGGTCGCCAAGGCCTGCCTGACGCATGCTGGCGAGATCAGGAACGAAGCCGCCAAGAAAGCCGTAGAGGGCTAAGCCATGCTGACCGGATTTGTCGCGCTGTACATCTTCATGCTCGCCGCCTTCACCGGCTACGAGATCATCGGCCGCGTGCCGTCGATCCTGCACACGCCGCTGATGTCGGGCAGCAACTTCGTGCACGGCATCGTCGTGGTCGGCGCGATCTATGCGTTGATGAATGCGACCACGCCGCTGGAACAGGCGCTGGGCTTCGTCGGCGTGCTGTTCGGCGCAGCCAATGCCGCCGGCGGCTATGTCGTGACCGAGCGCATGCTGGAAATGTTCAAGCCCAGCGACAAGAAGAAGGGCTGAGAACATGCACATGAATCCGAGTCTGATTATTGACGCGAGCTATTTCGCCGCGGCGTTCCTGTTCATCTACGGCCTCAAGCGCATGTCGAGCCCGGTCACGGCGCGCTCCGGCATCGTCGTCGCCGGCTTCGGCATGCTGGTCGCGACGCTCGCCAGCTTCCTCTACTACTACGGCGTGCCGGAGGAAGTGCAGCCGCACCTCGCCGTCAACCTGATCCTCGCCGCCATCGCCCTGCTCATCGGCCTGGCCTGGGCCTGGCGTTCCGGCAAGGCGGTGCCGATGACCGCGATGCCGCAGATGGTCGCCATCTACAATGGTCTCGGCGGCGGCGCCGCCGCGCTCATCGCCGCGGTGGAACTGCTCGGCGGCCATGCCAACGGCATGATCGAACTGATCGTCACCATCGTCGGTGCGCTGATCGGCTCGGTGTCGTTCGCAGGCAGCGTCATCGCCTGGGCCAAGCTCGACGGCCGCATCAACAAGACCTGGCGCGTGAAGGGCCAGCAGGCGCTCAACGGCTCAGTCATGCTGGCCACGCTGGCGGTCGGTGTCTACATCGTGTTCTTCACGCAGGGCCACGCTTCCGCGCCGGTCACTATCTTGTTCTTCGTCGGCGCGCTGGCCTTCGGCGTGCTGATGACCATGCCCATCGGCGGCGCCGACATGCCGGTGGTGATCTCGCTCTACAACGCCTTCACCGGCCTCGCGGTCGGCCTGGAAGGTTTCGTGCTGCAGAATCCCGCGCTGATGATTGCCGGCATGGTGGTCGGCTCGGCCGGCACGCTGCTGACGCTGCTGATGGCCAAGGCCATGAACCGTTCCGTCAGCAATGTCATCTTCAGCAACTTCGGCGTGATCGGCGATGAGCAGCAGGGCGACATCAAGGGCAGCCTCAAGCCGGCCGAAGCCGGCGACGCGGCGGTGCAGATGCGCTACGCCAGCAAGGTCATCATCGCCCCCGGCTATGGCCTGGCGGTCGCACAGGCGCAGCACAAGCTGTATGAATTCGTGAAGCTGCTGGTGGAGGCCGGGGTCGAAGTGAAGTTCGCGATCCACCCGGTGGCAGGCCGCATGCCCGGCCACATGAACGTGCTGCTGGCCGAGGCCGGCGTGCCCTACGACATGATCTACGACATGGAAGACGTCAACGGCGAGTTCAAGGAAGCCGACGTCGCCATCGTCATCGGCGCCAACGACACCGTGAACCCGGCGGCACGCAGCAACAAGTCCTCGCCGATCTACGGCATGCCCATCCTCAACGTCGATCAGGCCAAGCAGGTCTACGTGGTCAAGCGCGGCCAGGGCAAGGGCTACTCCGGCGTCGAGAACGAACTGTTCTATGCCGACAACTGCAACCTCGTCTACGGCGACGCGCAGAAGGTGATGGTGCAGATGATTCAGGCGCTCAAGTCGCTTGAAGGCGGGCATTGAGCTCCGGCTTCGCTGTCCTGTGACAAGGCCGCCATATGGCGGCTCGCGACACGGCGTAGCGTGGGAGCGGGAGCGAGTCGATAGCGCCCGACTCCCCGCTGCAGATGCTCGCTAACCGCCCCCTCCCGCACCCATCTCCCTTCGGTCGGGCACCGTGTCGGGCGCGGCCTCGTCATTTGTGCGTTGCGTCATCAGCCAGCGTCATTGCACGCTCATCTACGAAGCGCCGCACGCTGCTGTTTTACTCAAAGCGGCGATGACAAATGCAGGTATCTTGCAATATTCCTACATCTATGTATTAATATTATACATGCCTGTAGGAATTACCCGTGACGATCACTCGAGAGCCGCCCATTTGGGGCCGGAGCGACGCCGTCCGCTGGTTCTCGATGCGGCGTTAAAGATTGTGATTACTGCAGGTGTTCAGGCCGTGTCCATGGAATCTGTAGCGAGGAGCCTCAAGGTCACGAGGCCGGTGATTTATTCCTGCTTCCAGTCGCGAGATGAATTGCTGACGGCCCTGCTGGATCGTGAGGAACAGCGCCTTTTTTCAGGGGTGTTGTCTGCGTTGCCCT
>JBOICL010000306.1:0-1393 GCA_050740055.1 Stenotrophobium sp. | reverse complement strand
ACATCATCATGCTCGGCATCGGCGGCTTCACTCCGCTGAGCGGCTTCATGAGCAAGGCCGACTGGCAAGGCGTGTGCGACCAGATGAAGACCGCCAGCGGACTGTTCTGGCCGATCCCGATCACGCTCTCGACCGGCAAGGCCACCGCCGACGGCCTCAAGACCGGCGCGGACGTCGCACTGTTCGACCCCGAGCGCAACGAAATCCTCGCGACGATGACCGTCACCGAGAAATACGGTATCGACAAGGCTCACGAGTGCCAGCAGATTTTTCGCACCACCGACGCCGCGCATCCCGGCGTGAAGATGGTGATGGAACAGGGCGAGGTGAATCTTGCCGGTCCAGTCAAGGTGCTGAGCCAGGGCGAGTTCCCGACACAGTACGGCGAAATGTTCATGACGCCCGCGCAGACGCGCGCCGAGTTCGAGAAGCGCGGCTGGAAGAAAGTCGCGGCCTTCCAGACGCGCAATCCCATGCACCGCAGCCACGAGTACCTTGCGAAAGTCGCAGTCGAAGTCTGCGATGGTGTGATGGTGCACTCGCTGCTGGGCAAGCTGAAGCCGGGCGATATTCCCGCCGAAGTGCGCCAGGAAGCAATCGCGCAGTTGATCGAAAAATATTTCGTCAAGAACACCGTGATCCAGTCCGGCTACCCGCTGGACATGCGCTACGCCGGTCCGCGCGAGGCGCTGCTACACGCGCTGTTCCGCCAGAACTACGGCTGCGCCTGGCTCGTCGTCGGCCGCGACCACGCCGGCGTCGGCGACTACTACGGCCCTTTCGACGCGCAGCACATCTTCGACGAGATTCCCGCCGGTGCGCTGGAAACGCAGCCGCTCAAGATCGACTGGACTTTCTATTGCGACGCCTGCGGCGGCATGGCCAGCAGCAAGACCTGCCCGCACGACGAGCAGCACCGCCTGCTGCTCTCAGGCACCAAGCTGCGCAAGATGCTCAGCGAAGGCGACGAAGTGCCTGCCAACTTCAGCCGCCCGGAAGTGCTCGCCGTCCTGCGCAAGTATTACGAAGGTCTGGAAGATCACCAGAAGGTGAAGATCGAGTTGAAGGGCCATTCGGCGGCTTCCGCGGTCAAGCGCTGAGTTTCATGCGCTGAACCGAAAACGGCACGACGTGTCGACGTCGGGCCGTTTTGTTATCCGGACTTCTTGCGCCGCGCCAAACGGCTCTTGCGCAGCAATCTCTCCGCGCGCATGACATGAACAATGTAAACGCGCCGCCCGTCATAGCGATAGAAGACCCTGCAAGGCGGCTCCACGATCTGCCGGTAACGAGAGCCTCTCAGTTCTTGCGGCTTTGAACCGCTTTCAGGGTGATCGGCCAGTTGCCCCACGTGCGCGAACAGACGCTGCACCAGCGCACGCGCCGCCTCGCG
>JBOICL010000305.1:0-2461 GCA_050740055.1 Stenotrophobium sp. | reverse complement strand
CTTCGACCGTCCCAACATCCGCTACAGCATCGCCGACAAGATCAAGCCGCGCGAACAGTTGCTGGAATTCCTGCGCGGACATGCCGACGAATCCGGCATCGTCTACTGCCTCTCGCGCAAGCGCGTCGAGGAGGTCGCCGAAGCACTGTGCGGACAAGGCATCAATGCGCTGGCCTATCACGCCGGCATGGACACTACGAAACGCGCAAAGCACCAGCAGCGCTTCCAGCGTGACGACGCCGTGGTGATGGTCGCCACCATCGCCTTCGGCATGGGCATCGACAAGCCCGATGTGCGTTTCGTCGCGCACTACGACCTGCCCAAGAGCGTCGAAGGCTACTACCAGGAAACCGGCCGCGCCGGCCGTGACGGCGAGCCTGCCGAAGCCTGGATGATGTGGAGCGCCGCCGACGTCGTGCAGCAGCGCCGCTTCATCGAGGAATCCCAGGCGGGCGACGTGTACAAGCGCGTCATCAGCGGCAAGCTCGATGCGCTGGTGGCGCTGTGCGAAAGCGCCGGCTGCCGCCGCGTACGCCTGCTCGCCTACTTCGGTGAGAACGCGACGCCCTGCGGCAATTGCGACAACTGCCTCAACCCGCCACGCCTGCGCGACGCGAGCGCCGAGGCGCAGAAGGCGCTGTCCTGCGTCTATCGCACCGGGCAGCGGTTCGGCATGGCACACCTGATCGACGTCCTGCGCGGCGGCGACAGCGAAAAAATCCAGCGCTTCGGCCACGACAAACTCAGTACCTACGGCATCGGCCAGGAACATTCCGCCAACGCCTGGCGCGGCATCTTCCGCCAGCTCATCATCACCGGCCTGCTCGAACCTGATCACGAAAGCTTCGGCGCGCTCAAGCTCACTGGCGCCGCCAAACCCGTGCTGAAAGGCGAACAGAAAGTGATGCTGCGCGAACTCGTTGCCGTCGCCAAAATCAAACGCAGCGAACGCCGTCGTGCATCCACGGACGCCAACCTCAGCGCCGCCGAACAGGCACTGCTCAACCAACTGCGCGTCTGGCGGCGCGACACCGCCCTCGAACACGGCGTCCCCGCCTACGTCATCCTGCACGACGCCAGCCTGCACGCGCTGGTGCAAAAGAAGCCCCAGCACCCCGCCGACCTCGCCAATGTCCTCGGCCTTGGCGAAATCAAGCGCGAACGCTACGGCGAGGCGCTGCTGACGCTGGTGCGGGGATGGTCGCTGGAATATGGCGAGGCTTGAAGGCCTTCAAGAACGGCCACCCGCTCTCGCTGTTCCGCACAAGTATTTTGTTATTTTTTATTGTTTAATTTTAAAATTAAACAATAAAATATAACGAACTCCCCCTCGTTCTGCAAGAGAGCGGGTAATACATGGAAACGTCCGCCCGGCATTCAAACTGCGTGCAGCGCCACCACCTCCGGCGCGAGCATGCCGAAGTGCAACTGCAGAATGTCGAGTTGCGCTTGCCGGCCCAGGCGAATCATGCGCGCACGCCCGCCGGGCAATAGCTTGTGCAGCGCGTGCCAGATGAAAGTGAACGGCATGCTGACCAGCGGATACCACGGCAGCGTCCAGCGCGGCAGTCCGAGCGCCTGCATGCCGCGCGCGCCAACAAACAGCCGCGTCACGCTCAGGTGCCGTGCGCGCTCGAAGCGCACGCGCAGGGCGCGCAGTTGCGGGTATGGTAACTGCAAGGTTTCGTTCATCAGCGCGCGGCCCAGCTGGCGGCTGGACTCGTCCGGCGGCAGTTGCGTCAGCAGCAGTTGATACAGGAGTTTGCGGCCGCCCTGCTCGCCGTGCCGCAGCCAGCGCTCGTCCACGCCCATCAGCCAGCAGGCGTAGCACCAGAGATGCATCACCGCGCGGCCTTCCCCGCGCGTCACCGGCATACCCATCACGCGCAGGCCGATCAGCAGCACGACGCTGAAACCCAGATACGTCGCCGCCATGTCGGCCTGGTTCACCGGCAGGCCCCAGGCGGCCGCGTCCCACTCGGGCAGGCCGCGCACGCGGCGGCGGATCATGGCGTGCACCAGCCGTACATGCACGGTGGACTTGAAGCCTTCCGCGAACCGCGCCATTCCGCCGACAGCGGTGACGTCGTTGGTCCACTTCATGGTTTCGGCGACGCGGCGCGAGGCGCGGCCCTTGAGTGCGCCGGTGAGAATCAGCGTCTTGTTGAAGCCGGCGGCCTGGTAGCCGCCCATCAGCGCGATGTCGCGCAGCACGTAATAGGCCGACATGCCGGCCTGCTGGAACACCTCCGCGCCCTGCCGCAACAGCGCGTCGTCCACCCAGTCCGGCCGGCGCTCGCAGAACTCGAAGAATTCCCGCATCGCGGCTGGCGCTTCCGGCACGCTGGCGATGCCGTGATTGAGCGCGCGCTCGAACACCGGATGCGCCGCCTGCATACCGGCCGAGTACATCCAGTCCACCAGGCGGTCGGCAACCGCATCGCCGTGATTCAGCGCCTCG
>JBOICL010000304.1:0-6127 GCA_050740055.1 Stenotrophobium sp. | reverse complement strand
TCAGGACGACCAGCGCAACGCTGACGAGCACCTGAACGATAACCAGAACTGTATACATGTTTACCCGCGATAATCCGAATTTAATTGTTCCGCGCCTGCGCAGCCGCGCAGATTGCCAGAAAATCCGCCGCCTTAAGCGACGCTCCCCCGATCAATCCGCCATCCACATCTGCGCAGGCCAGCAATTCCGCGGCGTTGTCCGCCTTCATGCTGCCGCCATATAACAGGCGCGTTGAGCCGGAAATTTTAGCATCATTTGCAGCAAGCTGGCTACGAATGAAAGCGTGCGCGTCTTGCGCCTGCTGCGGCGTTGCGGTCTTGCCCGTGCCGATCGCCCAGACCGGTTCATACGCAATGACTGCGTTGGCAAAGGACTGGATGCCGCACAGATTCAGCACCGCCGTGAGTTGACGTGCCAGCACAGCTTCGGTCTGGTTGTCCTCGCGTTCCTGCAGTGTTTCTCCCACGCAGAGTATAGGCACGAGGCTACAAGCCTGGGCGGTTCTGAACTTGCGAGCCACTACTTCATCGGTATCGCCGTACAGTGCGCGCCGTTCGGAATGCCCCACGATTACATACCGACATCCGGCATCCCGGAGCATCGATCCGTGAACCTCGCCGGTATAGGCGCCCGGTTTTTCCTGATCGCAAAGATTCTGCGCGCCAAGACCGGCGCGCCCGCTCAACTGCGACCCCACCGACTCAAGATAGACCGATGGCGGACAAACTAGGACTTCCACGGCGGGCACTGCGGCAACGCCTGCAAGAATGCCGCTGACCAGTTCAGCATTGGCCGCACGGCTGCCATTCATCTTCCAGTTTCCTGCAATCAGATATCGTCTGATCATCTTGAATTTCTCCCAGTCAGTAATGCTGTCCGATCAAACCACGCAGGATCGCACGCGCTCAGCAAGATACTCGGCCTCAGTGCGGGTCTCGCTTTCATCCTCCGCTTCCACCATCACACGCACCAGGGGCTCGGTTCCAGATGCACGCAGCAGGACCCTGCCACGCGTACCCAGACGGCGCGATACCTCCAGCTCCGCCGACTTTACCGGCTGCGCTTCCAGCACCGGCCTGGCATTCCCCTTTACCGGCACATTGATCAGCACCTGAGGGCACTTGTGCATGCCAGTGGCAAGTTCCGACAGAGATTTCCCGCTGCCGGCCAGCGCTGACAAAACTTGCAGGGCGCTGACCGTGCCATCGCCCGTCGTTGTGCGATCGAGGCAGATGGTGTGACCGGAGGTTTCGCCTCCCAGGACGCCGCCCTTGTCCCTGAGAATTTCCATGACGTAGCGATCGCCGACCTTGGCGCGCTCGAAATCCAGGCCCAATGCAATCAGGGCTTTTTCCAGGCCGAGGTTCGACATCAGGGTGCCTACGACCGGCCCGCGCAGCCCGCCATTGGCCAGCCGCGCCTTGGCGATGATGTAGAGGATTTGATCGCCATCCACATCGCGGCCCTGCGCATCGACCATCAGGCAGCGGTCGGCGTCTCCATCCAGCGCAATGCCCAGATCGGCCTTGTACTTCTTCACCGCAGCCTTGAGCGCATCCGTATGGGTGGAGCCGCAACCATCATTGATATTGAGCCCATTGGGCCTATCGCCGATCACGACGACGTTTGCCCCAAGCTCCTCGAATACAGCAGGTGCGGTTCTATAAGCGGCGCCGTTCGCGCAATCCACAACCAGCCTCAGCCCTTTCAGGTTCGCGTGACTGAAAGTGCTCTTGCAGAATTCGATATAGCGGCCAGAAGCGTCATCGATACGCTTGGCCCGGCCGAGCAGTTCCGGTGCGACGCACTCCAGCGGCTGGTCGAGCAGCACCTCGATCTCAAGTTCGATGGCATCGTTGAGCTTGCCGCCATCCGCGCTGAAGAACTTGACGCCATTATCGTGATGAGGATTGTGCGAAGCGGAAATGACCACACCGGCCTGCGCGCGCAGGGCACGGGTCAGATAGGCGACACCTGGCGTCGGCAGCGGACCGAGCAGGTCCACGTCCACACCGGCGCTCGCGAATCCGGCTTCCAGCGCCGACTCGAATACATAGCCGGACCGGCGTGTGTCCTTGCCGATCACGACGCGCGCCCCGCCCGTTTTTCCAAAAACGCGGCCGGCAGCCCAACCCAGCCTCAGCGCGAAGTCCGGCGTCATGGGCGCGATGCCCACGCGGCCGCGAATGCCGTCCGTGCCGAAATACTTTCTGCTCATCTAATGCACTCTCTTCATATCGCGCAGACTAGCCGCTACCTTGAGCGCTTCCACTGTGGCGCGCACATCATGGGCGCGAACTATAGCCGCTCCCTGCCATACCGCAAGCGACGCGGCCGCGATGCTGCCGTACAGGCGCTGATCCGCTGGCGCATTCAATAGATCCTTGAACATGGACTTGCGCGAAGCCCCCACCAGCAGGGGGTATCCGACTGGAACCGCAACGTCGAGATTCGCCAGCAGCGTCAAATTGTGCTCCAGGGTTTTGCCAAAGCCTATCCCCGGATCGAGAACGATCTGATCCCTGGAGATGCCGGCAGTTTCGCAAACCCGCTGCCGATCTCGCAGGAAGGCATGAACTTCCGTCAGGACATTCTCATATTGGGGTTGCTGCTGCATCGTGCGCGGTTCGCCCTGCATGTGCATCAGGCAGACCGCCGCGCGGTGCTGCTTTGCCACCTCGATGGCTCCCGGCATCCGCAGCGCATAGACATCGTTGATCATCTGCGCGCCCGCGCCGCAAGCGGCATCCATCACGGCAGGCTTCATGCTGTCTATAGAGATCACGCAATCCGCCTGTCCGTGCAAGCGTTCGATCACCGGGATCACCCGGTCCAACTCCTCCTGTTCTGACACGGGTTCCGCGCCAGGTCGTGTGGACTCGCCACCCACGTCAATGATGCGCGCACCCTGCCGCAGCATTTCCAGCGCGCGCTGTACGGCGTATTCCGTATCGAAATACCGTCCACCATCTGAAAAGGAATCGGGAGTGACATTCAGCACGCCCATGACCACCGGCTGTTTCAGATCGAGAACGGTATTGGAAAGCTGGAGCTTCATGCCTGAATTCTATCCGCTGACAGTGAAAGGCCGGCTCACGCCGGCCTTTTGCAGTTCAGGGAGAACTGGCGGGTTTTGGCGTCGTGGGGTGCACCGTCGTACTTCCCGGACTAGCGGACTTGGCGGCTGGCGGCGGAGCAGGCGGCTTGCCGTCCGTCCAATTGCTCGGCACACCAGGGTCCTGGCCCAGCATGATGCGCTTGAGCTGGTCGATATCGACCGTTTCGTACTTGATCAGCGCTTCGGCCATGGCGTGCAGCCTGTCGAGATTGTCCTCGAGAATTTTTTTCGCCAGCTTGTAGTTGCGATCGATCACTTCGCGTATCTCGCGGTCAATCGCATTGGCGGTGTCGTCCGAAACATGCTTGGTCTGGGTCACGCTCTTGCCCAGGAACACCTCGCCGTCGTCCTCGGAGTAGGCCAGCGGTCCCATCTTGTCGGACAGGCCCCATTTCGTGACCATGTTGCGCGCGATGCTGGTGGCGCGTTCGATATCGTTGCTGGCGCCGGTCGTGACCTTATCCGGCCCGAAAATGATTTCTTCCGCGATGCGGCCACCAAACAACGAGCAGATCTGGCTGTTGAGGCGCTGCTTGCTGAAGCTGTAGCGGTCTTCTTCGGGCAGGAACATGGTCACGCCCAGCGCGCGGCCGCGCGGGATGATGCTGACCTTGTAAACCGGGTCGTGATCAGGCACCGACAGACCGACAATGGCATGACCCGCCTCGTGATAGGCGGTGAGCTTTTTCTCGTCCTCCGACATCACCATGGAGCGGCGTTCCGCGCCCATCATGAGCTTGTCCTTGGCGCGCTCGAAATCGAGATGATCGACCAGGCGCTTGCTGGAGCGCGCGGCGAATAGCGCCGCCTCGTTGACCAGGTTGGCCAGATCGGCGCCGGAAAATCCCGGCGTGGCGCGCGCGATGATCTCCGGCTTCACATCGTCGGCCATCGGCACGGCGCGCATGTGGACCTTCAGAATCTGCTCGCGGCCGCGGACATCAGGCAGCGGCACCACCACTTGGCGGTCGAAGCGGCCCGGACGCAACAATGCCGGATCGAGCACGTCGGGGCGGTTGGTGGCGGCGATCACAATCACGCCTTCGTTGCCCTCGAAGCCGTCCATCTCGACCAGCATCTGGTTCAGGGTCTGCTCGCGCTCGTCGTGTCCGCCGCCGAGGCCGGCACCGCGATGGCGGCCGACGGCGTCGATTTCATCGATGAAGATGATGCAGGGCGCATGCTTCTTGGCCTGCTCGAACATGTCGCGCACGCGCGAAGCGCCGACGCCGACGAACATCTCGACGAAATCGGAGCCGGAAATGGTGAAGAACGGCACACCCGCTTCGCCCGCGATCGCGCGCGCCAGCAAAGTCTTGCCGGTGCCCGGCGAACCGACCATCAGCACGCCGCGCGGAATCTTGCCGCCGAGCTTCTGGAACTTGCCCGGATCCTTGAGGAAATCCACCAGTTCGGCGACTTCCTGCTTGGCTTCCTCTACGCCCGCGACATCCGCGAACGTAACCTTGATCTGGTCGGCGGTGAGCATGCGCGCGCGGGATTTGCCGAAGCTCATCGCGCCGCGGCCGCCGCCACCGCCCTGCATCTGGCGCATGAAATAGACCCAGACCGCGATCAGCAGCAGGATCGGGAAGGCATTGAACAGGAGTTGCAGCGGCCAAGGGGTTTCCTTGGGCAGTTCGCCATCGAACTTGACGTTGTTGTCGATCAGCGTGCCGATCATGGCGCGGTTGTCGGTTTCCGGGCTGACCGTGGTGAAGTGCGTGCCGCCTTTGAGTTCGCCGCTGAGGTTCGCGCCTTCGATCTTGACGTCCGCGACATTGCCCTGCTTGACCTGGCTCAGGAAGTCGGAATAGGCCAGCGGGTTGGCTGTGTGGCCACGGCTGGAAAAGCTCTGGAACACACTCATCAGCACGACGAGTATGACCACCCAGAGCAGCAGATTTTTTGCAAGATCGTTCAACGCTTCAATCCTCGGATGACCGCTTTTGAAACCTTACACCGCCCTAAAGTTCTTCGCCAGCAAGTAAACCTCGCGCGAACGCGGTCGCGAAGCCCTGGGCTTGCGGATCGTCACGGTTTCAAACGTCTGCCGCAGCGATTTCAGGTACGCCTCGAAACCTTCGCCTTGAAACGTCTTGGTCAGGAACTGCCCCCTGGGTTTCAGGTGCACCCTGGCAAATTCCAGCGCCAGTTCGCACAGGTAGATGCTCGACGCCTGATCCGCAGTATCTATTCCGGAGATATTGGGGGCCATATCCGATAAAACAAGGTCTACCGCACGCGCGCCCACCCGAGCCTCCAGCTGCCGCAGGACGGATTCCTCACGGAAATCGCCCAGGATGAACTCCACCTCGGGCAGCGGCTCCATCGGCAGGATGTCCAGCGCGATCAGTACGCCCTTCGGCCCCAGCAGCGGCCGCGCGAACTGGCTCCAGCCGCCAGGCGCCGCGCCCAGGTCCACGATGACCTGCCCCGGTTTCAGGATGCGGTCTTTCTCCTGGACCTCCTTGAGCTTGAACACCGCGCGCGAGCGGTAGCCGAGCTTGCGCGCCTGCTGCACGTAAGTGTCGTTCTCGTGCTCCGCCAGCCAGCGCGCGGAACTATTGCTGCGCTTCTTGCTCATCGGGCCCCGTTGCGGCGCGGCTCAGACGTAGTGCACCTTGACGATTTCCAGTTCGCGGATGCCGCCCGGCGCCTGCACCTGCGCGATATCGCCTTCGCTCTTGCCGATCAGCGCACGCGCAATCGGCGAACTGTAGGAGATCAGCCCTTTCTTGGTATCGGCCTCGTCCTCGCCGACGATCTGGTATTTCAGTTCGGCGCCGGTATCGACATCCGCCAGTTCGACCGTGGTGCCGAACACAACCTTGCCATTGGCCGGCAGCTTGGTCACATCGATGACCTGCGACTGCGCCAGCTTGGACTCGATTTCGGCGATGCGGCCCTCGGTGAAACTCTGCTGCTCGCGGGCGGCGTGATACTCCGCGTTCTCCTTGAGGTCGCCGTGCGCGCGCGCCTCGGCGATGGCCGCGATGATACGCGGG
>JBOICL010000303.1:0-9270 GCA_050740055.1 Stenotrophobium sp. | reverse complement strand
GTGAGGACGTGCGCGATGTTCTGCGCGTTGGTGAGATAGATGGGCATTAGTAAAACCGGTCGGCTAATTGGCTAATTGGGGTCAGAACCTAATTAACCTGACTTGAGGCTGATGACTATCGCTGCTGCATTCAGTTAATTAGGTTCTGACCCCAATTAGCCCAATTAGCCTCCCAATTAGCCGACCGGTTTTACCTAATGCCCATCGATCTCACCAACGCGCAGAACATCGCGCACGTCCTCACCGAGGCGCTGCCCTACATCCGCCGCTTTGCGGGCAAGACCATCGTCGTCAAGTACGGCGGCAACGCCATGCACGGCGACGAAATGATCGGCAGCTTCGCACGCGACATCGTGCTGATGAAGCTGGTCGGCATGAACCCGGTGGTGGTGCACGGCGGCGGCCCGCAGATCGGCGGCCACCTGGAAAAACTCGGCAAGACCAGCCGGTTCATCGATGGCATGCGCGTGACCGACGCCGAGACCATGGACGTGGTCGAGATGATGCTCGGCGGCCTGGTCAACAAGGCTATCGTCAGCCAGATCAACCAGCAGGGTGGCCGCGCCGTGGGCCTCACTGGCAAGGACGGCGGCCTGATCCGCGCGCGCAAGATGAAGATGAACGACAAGAGCGGCGCGGCGGTGGACCTCGGCCAGGTCGGCGAAGTCGAGAAACTTGATCCGCGCGTGGTCACGCACCTGGAGCAGGGCGGCTTCATCCCGGTGATCGCGCCGGTCGGCGTCGGCGAGCACGGCGAGGCCTACAACATCAACGCCGACCTCGTCGCCGGCAAGCTCGCTTCGGTCTTGCAGGCGGAAAAACTGATGCTGCTGACCAATATCAGCGGCGTGATGAGCAAGGACGGCAAGGTGCTCACCGGCCTGTCGGTGCAGCAGGTGGAGAGCCTGATCGCCGATGGCACCATCTACGGCGGTATGCTGCCAAAAATCCGCTGCGCGCTGGACGCGGTCAATAGCGGCGTGAAATCCGCGCACATCATCGACGGCCAACTCAACCACTCGGTGCTGCTGGAACTATTCACCGACGCCGGCATCGGCACCCTGATCAGGGGTTGAGGTCGCTCAGCGCGGCGGCCCTTGCTGCGCCGGCGCGGCAGGAGGATTGGTGCCGCTTTTCAGCAGATTGTAGCGCGCGATATCCTGATCGAACTTCGACTGGGTATGGTCACGCTCGGCCTGCAACTCGTTCACGGCATCGGTGTTGTCGGTGACCGACTTCTCGAATTTCTGGATCTGCTTGAGCAGCTTGGCGTCCGGCGTCTTGCCGGCCGTGACGATGCTGTCGCGGCGGCTGTGCAGGTCCTTGAGCGCATCCTCGCTGTCCTGCACCGCTTTGTGCGCCAGGCTCAGGCGGCCGTCTATCGCCTGCACGCGCAGGTCGCGCGCCGCCTTGATGTCATCCGCGCTGGCGTAGGTCTCCACCAGGAACTTGTCGTAAGCCGCCTGTTTTGTCGCCGCCTCCTGCGCCGCTTTTTGTTCCTGCGCCGCTTTCTCGTCCGCGGCTATTTCCGTCGGCGTTTTCTGCCTTGCCTCGGTCTGGATCACCATGCCCTGCGAATTGAGAATGTCGCGCTGTTCCTTCGCGTACTGCGGCGGAACCTGATCGCCGCAGGCACGGTTGCCCTTCTCGTCGGTCCAGCACTGGATTTTCTTGTGCTGCGCATGCAGCGGCAGCGGCAGCAACAAGCTCAGGCAGAGAAATATTTCGATCTTGCGCATGACTGAACCCCCGTTCGTTCCCTTGCCGATTCTACGACTGCACGCCGTAACGTGCCTGGTATTCGCGTATCGCCGTGATTGTCGCGGCATCGGCGTTCTGCGCCTGCAGGAACTGCAAGACCTCTCTCACCGTCACCAGCGGAATCACGCGGATGCCGGTGTCGCGTTCCATTTCCGCCACGGCGGACTTTCCGCTGGGCCCGACTTCCTGGCGGTCCAGTGCAATCACGGCTGCGACCGGATTTGCTCCCGCTGCACGCAGCAGCCCTACCGCCTCGCGCAGCGCGGTACCGGCGGTGAGTACATCGTCCACGATCACCACACGTCCCTGCGGGCGCGCGCCGACCAGCACGCCGCCCTCGCCGTGATCCTTGGCTTCCTTGCGGTTATAGGCATACGGAAGATCGAGCCCTCCTGAGCCTGCCGAAGGATCGGCCAGTGCGATGCTCACGGCCGCGACCAGCGGGATGCCCTTGTAGGCCGGACCGAACAGCATGTCGTATTGCAGCCCCGATGACGTCAATGCCTGCGCGTAGGCGTGGCCCAGTTCCCGCATCGCCGCGCCGCTGCTGATTTTGCCGAGGTTGAAGAAATACGGACTGACACGCCCGGACTTGAGCGTGAACTGGCCGAACTTGAGCACTTCGTGCCGGAGCGCGAGTTCGAGGAAGGCGGTCTGGTAAGGCTGCATGGCGTGAGGCTTCAGAAGTCAGCCGCTATGATACCGGCTCTTCGGGAGACACCATGCGCGTCATCAGCCTCAACACCAACGGCATCCGCTCCGCCGCCCGTAAGGGCTTGTTCGACTGGCTGCCGCGGCAGCAGGCGGATTTTCTCTGCATCCAGGAAACCAAGGCGCAGATCGCCGACCTGAGCGGCGACGAAACCTTCTATCCGCAGGGCTGGCACGCACACTTCCGCGACGCGCAGAAAAAAGGCTATGCCGGTGTCGCGCTGTATGCACGCAAGAAACCCGATGCGGTGCTGACTGAACTCGGCAACGTCGAGTTTGATGGCGAAGGCCGCTACCTGGAACTGCGTTACGGCAAGCTCTCGGTGATCTCGCTGTACCTGCCCTCCGGTTCCGCCGGCCCTGAGCGTCAGGCCAGCAAGGACCGCTTCCTCGAATTCTTTCTGCCCAAGCTGCGCGAATGGTGCGGCAACGGCCGCGAGTATGTGATCTGCGGCGACTGGAACATCGCGCACAAAAACATCGATCTGAAAAACTGGAAATCCAACCAGAAAAATTCCGGCTTCCTGCCGCACGAGCGCGCATGGCTCGACCGGGTATTCGATGAACTCGGCTGGGCCGATGGCTACCGCAAGCTGCACCCGGACACCGAAGGCGAGGCCTACACCTGGTGGAGCAACCGCGGCAACGCCTACGCCAACAACGTGGGGTGGCGCATCGACTATCACATCGTCACGCCGGGCGTGAAAAGCAAAATCAGCGCGGCGCGCGTCAGCAAGGACACAAAATTCTCGGATCACGCGCCGCTAATACTCGACTATGACCTCTGAACCGGCACGCCGCTGGCGCGACAGCCTGCGCGTGTATGCGCAGCCGCGCGTGCTGGGCATGCTGTTCCTCGGCTTCTCGGCGGGGCTGCCATTCCTGCTGGTGTTCTCCACGCTATCAGCCTGGCTGACGCAGGCCGGCGTGAGCCGCACCACCATCGGTTATTTCAGCTGGGTGGGCGTGACCTACTCGATCAAGTTTTTCTGGTCGCCGGTGGTGGACCGCCTGCATATTCCGCTACTGACGCGCCTGCTGGGCCGCCGCCGCAGCT
Source organism: Stenotrophobium sp. (assembly GCA_050740055.1). Lineage (GTDB taxonomy): Bacteria > Pseudomonadota > Gammaproteobacteria > Nevskiales > Nevskiaceae > Stenotrophobium. Next base: position 5,741 of record JBOICL010000303.1, on the reverse strand, counting down.
GGATGCTGCTGGCGCAATGCGGCATCGTCGCGGGGCTGGCGCTGATGGCTTTCACCGATCCTTCGAGACATCTGCAACATACCGCGCTGCTCGCGATCTTCGTCGCGTTTTCCGCCGCGACCCAGGACATCTCGGTGGACGCTTACCGTATCGAGGCGGTGGACCGCGACCTGCAGGGCGCGATGGCGGCGACCTACCAGCTCGGCTACCGGCTGGCGCTGATCGCCGCCGGTGCAGGCGCGCTGTTCATCGCCTCCGCCGCCGGCTGGCGGCACGCTTACCTGGCGATGGCGGCACTGGTCGGCGTCGGCATTCTGACGGTGCTGATCATCGACGAACCCGGCGTCAAACCCAGCCGCGAAACCGCCGCGCAGGAGCGGCGCGTCATCGAGTTTCTGGAAAACTCCAATCACTGGCCGCCGCTGCTGCGGAACATCATGGCCTGGCTGATCGGCGCGGTGGTATGCCCGTTCGTGGATTTTTTCGCGCGCAACGGCTTGCGCAGCGCGCTGACTATCCTGCTGTTCGTGAGCGTGTACCGCGTCACCGACATCGCCATGGGCGTGATGGCCAATCCGTTCTATCTCGACCTCGGCTTTTCGCTGGACCAGATCGCCAGCGTCGCAAAAATCTTCGGCGTGATCATGACCATGACCGGCGCGATCGCAGGCGGCCTGCTGGTGCTGAGGCTTGGTATTTTGCGCACGCTGGTGATCGGCTCACTGCTGGTGATGTTCGCCAATTTCGTGTTCGCCTTCATCGCCGGCGTCCACCCCGGCGTCGTGGGCCTAGCGCTGGCGATCAGTGTGGACAACCTCGGCAGCGGCATCGCCGGCTCGGCCTTCATCGCCTACCTGTCCAGCCTCACCAACACCGCCTACACCGCAACGCAGTACGCGCTGTTCTCGTCTATCTGGGCGCTACCGGGCAAGCTCATCGGCGGCTTTTCCGGCGTGATCGTGGATGCCGTGGGCTATCCGCTGTTTTTCACGTATACCGCGCTGCTGGCAATCCCCGGCCTGCTGCTGGCAAGGCATCTCCTGCAACGGCAGAATGCAGCGCAGGCACTCCTGGGAAGTGCTCCAGAACGGGGGAACAGCACATGAACAATCTCGTCGAAAACGACGCGGATCAGGCCACCGAGTCCGAGCGCAGCACCCTGACCATCGCCTACGTGCTGCACGTGATCGGCCCGTTTACCGCCTTCGTGCTCAATATCGCCGGCGTGGTGCTGAACCACATCCGCGCTGCCGAGACGCGGAACCACTACATCCGCAGCCATCACGTGTGGATGCTGCGCACCTTCTGGTGGACGCTGCTGTGGAGCGTGATCAGCGGCATCCTCTGCGTGGTGGTGATCGGCTTCGCGGGTTTCGTTATCGTCGGCATCTGGTGGATCTACCGCGTGGTGCGCGGGCTAATCAACTATTCCGAACGCCGGCCCATGCCGGTCTGAAGAAAAATCTGCGCCGTCTCAGGCCGCGATCTTCTCGACCTTCTGCAAGCGTTTAAAAACTTCGGCGAAGCGCCTGCCGATGTCGTTGCCCGCGGGAATATCCCAGGCGCGGTGATACACCGGCAGGGTCAGGCGGTCGATATTGTCGGCGCGGCCGGCGTGCACCGCGCCCATCAGCTTGAGGTGCTTGATGATGCGGTCGTTCTCGGACAGCACGTCGTAATAGAACGTGCGGATGCCGTGGCGATACGCGGTCAAGTGCAGGCAGGCTTGCAGCACGAAGCCCGCGCCTCGCCCCTGGTACTCGTCGGTGATGGTGATCGCCACGTCCGCGGCCTGCGGCTCGCCGTTGAGCCGGATGTAGCGCGCGATGCCGATGCCGGGCTCGTCCGGCTTCTCCATGTTCGCCGCGCCCCAGGCGGACTGGTTCGCGGGATCGCCCGCGACCACGCTCCTGATCTGCTCGTCGGTCAGTTCGCGGACACCATCGAGGAAACGGCGGCGGCGCGCCAGCGCGGAGAGCCGCTTGAAGCCTTCGCGCAAACGCGGCGCATCTTCAACGCGCAGCGGCCGCACCAGCGTCGGCGTACCGTCGTCGAGCGGATACTTGAACGCCGCAGGCAGTTGCGGCGTGGTAAGAGATTGCAGGAACATCACGTTCGCCTCGCTGATTTATTGGTTTGAATTGCGATTCAACAGCCGCTGCGTATGCGCGTCAGCGTAAATCCAGAAGATCCAGCGGATTTTCCCAGCGGCCGGAGCGCACCGCAAAATCGGCGTCGGCCTCGTCATAATCCTCGCGGCCGATGTCGAGCGCACCGGAATAATCTTCCGGCGGGGCCGTGGGCCGCGCAGCAAGCTGCCCCCAGCTGTCGAAGTCGAACTCTTCGAGCGTGCCGTCGAAGTGCTGCACCAGCACGACCTCGGCCTTGGCATCCACGCCCACGATCTCGAACGGTTCGCCGTCGGTCTGGTACCACTCGCCAACGGACACCTCGCGCAGCCACTCCGCCATCCCGCACCTCCTGTGCCGCCGCGAATGCCTGCGGCACAGCATTTGTTCTACGCCTGTTGAAGGTGAGCTACAAGCCCCGGCGTGAACTGCAAACGGCAACTGGCTGAATTGGCGCGAAAGTCAGGGACAGGGGATGGTGTAGCGGCGATGGATCGCCTCGATGCCTTTCGCGACTTCATCGCTCAGCGCGACATCGGCGCTGGCGATGTCGCTGCGCAACTGCTCCATCGAAGTCGCACCAATCAGCGTCGAAATCACGAACGGCCGCGTGTTGACCCAGGCCAGCGCCATCTGCGCGGGATCGAGTCCGTGCCGCGTTGCCAGCGCAACATATTCACGCGTGGCCAGTTCGGCTTCCCCGTTGTTGTAGCGGCCGAAACGCGTGAACAGCGTCAGCCGCGCTCCGGCAGGCTTCGCGCCGCGCAGGTATTTCCCCGACAGCACGCCCATCGCCAGCGGCGAATAGGCCAGCAGGTCGAGTTTTTCGCGGTGCGCGAATTCGGCCAGTCCAATCTCGAAGCTGCGGTTGAGCAGGCTGTAGGGATTCTGCACGGAGACGATGCGCGGCAGCTTTTTCTCGCGGTGCAGACGCAGGTATTCGGCAGCGCCCCAGGCGGTTTCGTTGGAAATGCCCAGATGCCGCACCTTGCCGGCCTGCACCAGTTCTGCCAGCGCCGACAGCGTCTCCTCGACCGGCGTCGCATGCGCGTCGTCGCGCGGCGCGTAGCCGAGCTTGCCGAAGTAATTGGTATTCCGCTCCGGCCAGTGCACTTGGTAGAGGTCGATGTAATCGGTGCGCAGACGCTTGAGGCTGGCGTCGCAGGCGGCGAGCACGGACTTGCGGTCGAGTTTGGTGCCGCCGCGCAAGTAGGGAAAATCGCCGGGGCCGGTGATCTTGCTGGCGAGCACGACATCCTTGCGCCGGCCGGTCTTGGCGAACCAGGTACCGATGTACTGCTCGGTGCGGCCCTGCGTCTGTGCCATCGGCGGCACCGGGTACATCTCGGCGGCGTCGAAAAAATTCACGCCCTGCGCGACGGCGTAATCCATCTGCTCGTGCGCCTCTGCCTCGCTGTTCTGCTGGCCCCAGGTCATGGTGCCCAGGCCGATCAGGCTGATCTGCGGGCCGTCTGGCCCCAACTTGCGGTAGTTCATAAATGCTCCCGCGCCAGCGCCTCGCGCCGCTTGTGCAGCAGCTTTTCGATCGCCGGTTTCAGGATCAGCGCCATCGCCTGCTCCATCAGCGGCCCCGGCACCACCAGCGTATGCGGATGTGACTGGAACGCGCCGGGCAAGCGCGCGATCAGCATGTCGAAATTGGCCTTCACGCGCGACTGCTCGTTGTAGTGCACCACCACCAGGCTTTCCTCCGGCGTGGGGATGTCGCGCGCCACGAAAGGATTGCTGGTGTCCACCAGCGGCACGCGCTGGAAATTGATGTCGGTGCGCGAGAACTGCGGCGTGATGTGATTCACGTAATCCGGCATGCGCCGCAGGATGGTGTTGGTCACCGCCTCCGGTTCGTAGCCGCGCTCCTCGGTGTCGCGGCGCAGCTTCTGAATCCATTCCAGGTTGATCACCGGCGTCACGCCGATCAGCAGGTCCATGTGCCGTGCGATGTCGACGTCGTCGCCGGCGTAGCCGCCGTGCAGGCCTTCGTAAAACAGGATTTCGGTATCCGGCGGCAGCCGCTCCCAGGGCGTGAAGCTGCCGACCGCTTGGCCGGCTTCGATCGCCTCGGTCTCGGTATGCAGGTAGCGCCGCACCACGCCGGAGCCGCGCTCGCCGTAATCGTGCAGGAAACTGTCCAGCCGCTCCAGCAGGTTGCCGCCGGGGCCGAACAGCGAGAAATTCTCGCCGCGGATGCGCGCGCGCTGCATCGCCGCGCGCAGTTGTTCGCGGTCGTAGGCGTGGAAGGCATCGCCCTCGACCAGCGCCGCGCGCACGCGCAGTTCCGCCGACAGGTATTCAAACAGCCGCAGCACCGTGCTGGTGCCCGCGCCGCTGGAACCGGTAACGCCGACGATGGGATGCTTGGCTGACATTTGTTCCGCGTGCTGAACCGTGACCGCGATTTTTATCTCACCCGCTCTGTGCATGCTGACACAGCGGACTGTGATTTTTAATCATATATTTTAATTTATTTATAGTTTATTGTAACAGTAGCAGCTCCCAGAATGCGCCAAGCGGGTGCCGACACGGTGCTTGCCCGAAGGGCAATGTGTGCGGGAGGCACCCGAAGCCTGCGACTGTGCTGAGGTCGGCACCCCACCGCCCGCTCCCGCACCCGTTTTGCTGCGCAAAAACACCGTGTCGCGGGCGGGCGGCTCAGATGCTGAATCCGAAACGCCGCAGCAGCAGCATCGTCACGCCGTAGCACAGCAGCATCGCCAGCACCGAGATGCCCAGCGCCGGATAGAACGCCAGCTTGTGCTTGAGCAGCGCGGGCAGGATCAGGAACATCGGCAGCGTCGGCAGCACGAACCAGAACGTGCTGACCGACAGTTCCGCAATCTTCGCCGTGTCGCGCGTCTCGGCATAGACCCAGATCAGCGCGACCAACGACACCAGCGGCAGCGACTTGATCAGCCCGCCCAGCGTCGCGTTGACCTTCGCCACCTCGGTCACGGCGACGATGATCGCGGCGGCGATCAGCAGCTTGGTCAGGTAATAAGCCATGCGCCTGTTTTACAGGCGGCGGTATTCCAGATCAAACACCGCATGGCCCAGCCGCTCACCGCGCGCCTCGAAGCGCGTCTTGGGGCGCGTTACATGGCGCGGCACATAGCGCCCGTCCGCCGCCGTGTTTTTGAACGCGGGCTCGGCGTTGAGCACGGCCAACATGTGCTCGGCGTAGTTCGCCCAGTCGGTGGCCAGCAGCAGGCGTCCGCCGGGCGCGAGCTTGCGCGCCAGCAACTGCGCGAACGCGGGCTGGATCAGGCGGCGCTTGTGATGGCGGGTCTTGTGCCAAGGGTCTGGAAAATAGATGACCACTTCATGAAGCGCGCCGTCAGCGATCCAGCCTTCCAGCACTTCCACCGCGTCATGGCTGGCGGCGCGCAGGTTGCCGAAGCCGGCCTTCTCGGCGTTGAGCAACAGGCGACCGACGCCGGGCCGGTGCACTTCGACGCCGATAAAATCCTGCTGAGGTTCGCCCTGCGCCCGCGCCAGCAGATGGTCGCCATTGCCGAAACCGATCTCGAGTATCACCGGCGCGGCGCGGCCGAACACCTGCGCCAGATCGAGTACCCCCCTCCCTCGCCCTCCCCC
>JBOICL010000302.1:0-5154 GCA_050740055.1 Stenotrophobium sp. | reverse complement strand
GCGCCGCCGGGCTATGTCGGTTACGAAGAAGGCGGCATGCTCACCGAAGCGGTGCGTCGTCGTCCCTACTCCGTGATCTTGCTGGATGAAGTCGAGAAGGCGCACCCGGAAGTATTCAACGTACTGCTACAAGTGCTGGACGATGGCCGCCTAACTGACGGCCAGGGTCGCACCGTGGATTTCCGCAACACCGTGGTGGTGATGACCTCCAACCTCGGCTCGCAGCTGATCCAGGAGATGATGAGCAAGGAAGGCGGCCTCAGTGAATACGCCGCGATCAAGGAAGCGGTGATGGGCGTGGTCGGCCAGCACTTCCGCCCGGAATTCATCAACCGCATCGACGAAGCAGTCGTGTTCCATCCGCTGGGCTCGGCGCAGATCCGCAGCATCGCCGCGGTGCAGACGCAGCGCGTGATCAAGCGCCTGGCCGAGCGTGGCATCACGCTGACTTTCGCGGATGCGGCGCTGGATCATCTTGCTCAGGCCGGCTTCGATCCGGTCTACGGCGCAAGGCCGCTGAAGCGCGCGATCCAGACGCTGGTCGAGAATCCGCTGGCGCGGTCCATTCTCGACGGCCAGTTTGCGCAGGGCGACACGGTCAAGGTCACGCTGAAGAAAAGCGCGCTCGATTTCGAGCGCGTCACAGCCTGAAGCGAACTCTCAATCGCCGACGAGGCTGTAATCCACCGTGCTGACCACACGCACGACCTTGACCTCCGGCGTGCCGGGATCACGGTCGCTGATCGTAATCTGGCCCTGGTTGGCACTGCGGATACCGCCTACGCGGCTGCTGGAATCCTTGGCGAACTGCTCGGCAGCGCGTCGCGCGTTCTGCGTCGCCTCGGCGATCAGCGCGGGCTTGATGTCGTTGAGTTTAGTGAACAGATATTCGGGCTTGGCATCGTAGTTCATCGCCACCGCCACGCCCTGCTTGATCAGTTCGCCCGAATGCTGCATCGCCAGCTTCACCGCTGCGACATCGGACGAGCGCACGGTGAGCTTGACCTCGGCGCGGTAACGGTAATTGGCCTTGCCAGAGTTGTTGCCCCAGCTATCGTTATTGGCGGCGGCATCGGTGATCTGCGGCGGCGCCAGCACCGTCTCCGCGCCGCCGAGCTTGTTGACTGCAAGAAATTCGCGCAGCACTTGGTTGTTGTGTTCGATGCGCTGGTACAGCGCGCTGAGATCGTTGCCGGCCTCGACGTAGCTGATCGGCCAGATCACCAGGTCGGCGGGAACTTCGCGCTCGGCCAGTCCCTTCACGCTGACTGCGCGGTTGGCAGCGTTGAGATGCCGCAGGCCCTGGCCCACGCCCCAGCCGCCTGTCGCGACACCCAGGCCGATCAGGAATGCCGCGATGATGTTCCGGTTACCTTGATCCATAAGTCCTCCTTATGCAGATTTGGCGCCGAGATCGGCGGCAAGCTGGGTCGCGTTCTTGCTGACCATACCGTAAATCGACAGTTGCGGGTTTGCGCCGATGCTAGTGGGAAACAGCGAGCCGTCGAAGATGGACAGGTTTTCTACCTGGTGATGACGGCCGTCGCTGCGCGCCACCGACTGCTTGGGGTCTTCGCCCATCGCGCAGCCGCCCATCAGGTGCGCGGTGAAGATCGAGACGCGGAATTTCTTGTACTGCAGACCCTCGATATGCGTCTTCGCTGCGGCCCAGCTATCGCACCACTGGCCGTCCAGATGCGCGGGCATCACGCGCTTCGCGCCGGCGGCGAACTGCACTTCGGCCATGCGCAGGTAGGCGTTCCTGAAACCGGCCCAGAGATAGTCGCCGACCTCGTACTCCAGCACCGGCATCCCGGCCTCGCCCACACGCAGCGTGCCACCCGCACTGTCCGCGTGGAAGCCGTCGCGCAGCAGCGCCAGCGTGAGCTGCGTGTACGGCAGCATGGACAGATCATCCATCAGCGGCTTGCCGTGCCGGGCGAAAATCGCTGAGCTGAGCGCCGGATAAGCTGGCGAGACTTCCATCTTGAAACCAGGTGCCTTCGAGGTGTCGGCTTTCCACTGGAACTCGTCGCTGCTGATCGACTGCGGCGCGCCATAAAACGCGTCCACACGATCCGGCATCTGCGCCAGTGTCAGGTTCACCGGATGGATGCAGGTGCGCTTGCCGACGCGATCGTAGGGATCAGTCACCCGCGAGCGCAGCAGCAGCGCAGGCGTGTTCAGCGCGCCGCCGGCGAGAATGTAGTGACGCGCCTTGATCTGCACGGTGACACCGGTGGTGCCTATGCACTGGGCATCCATCGCCACCGCGGTGAGTCCGCTCACCTTGCCGCCGCTGACGTTCACCGTCTGCACGCGCAGGTGATGCACGAGCTGCGCGCCATGGCGCAGCGCTTCGGGAATGGTGCTGACCAGCATCGATTGCTTGGCGTTCACCGGGCAGCCGTAGCCGCAGTAACCGCTGTTCCAGCAGCCGCGCACATTGCGCGGGATCACATCGGCTTCCCAGCCGAGCTTGTCGCAGCCGCGCTTCAAGGCGGCGTTGTTGGCATTGGGTGCGATGGCCCAGGGCGCGACGCCCAGACGCCGCTCCATTTTCTCGAACCACGGCGCCATCTCCGCCACGCTCATGCCCTTGACGCCATGCACTTCGGCCCACTGCTTGAGCGTGCCCGGCGGCGTGCGGAAACTGGAGGTCCAGTTCACCGTGGTGCTGCCACCGACCGAGCGGCCCTGCAGAATCGAGATCGCGCCGTCCGAGGACGCACGGCCCGCGGCTTCCTGGTAGAGATCGGCGTAGGCGCGTGCTTCGTCCATGTCCTTGAAGCTGTCGGAAGTCTTGAGCGGCCCTTCCTCCAGCATCAGGACTTTCAGCCCCGCAAGGCTAAGGATTTCCGCCGCCGTGCCGCCGCCCGCGCCGGTGCCGGCGATGACGACATCCGCCTCCAGCGTCTGGTTGCCTGTGAACAGAGAAGCGTCGCTGACCTTCCAGCCCGAGGCGATGCCCGCGGTGTAGATATTGTCGATAGCCATGCCGGTGCCCGTCAGTGGTTGATTGCGTCGTACATCCAGGCCAGCGGGCCGGGATAACCGCTCGAAGGCCAGCTTGCGGGGATGCCGAAATTCGACACCGTGACCAGCTTCACCAGCACGCGGTAGCCCGAGTTGAACAGGCCGATGGAGCTGCCGCGCCAGTGTTCGAGAAAAGCGCCGATGTCCGCGGGTGTGGCCTTATCCCAGGACGCACCATTCCAGGACGCGCCGAGGCCTGCGGCAAGACGCCGCGTCGGCCAGAAATTGAGCAGGTCGAATAGTTTCCGCACATCTTTTTGCGCAGGCGCGCCCAGCCGCAGGCAGCCCTGATCGATGCGGCGCAGTACTTCCTGCACCCGCTCCGCAGCCTGCGCGGGATCGGATGGCAGTCCGCCGTCGAGCACGACCGGCGTCAGCGCGCGGAACAGCGCCACATCGCCGTCACGCAGGAAACGATAACCCTGCGCGGCCGCCTCTTCCCGGCGATGGCAGCCCGCGAGGCCGGCAACAAATCCCACGGTGCCCAGCACGAACGTGCCGGCCACGCCCAGTTTTAGCAGCGAGCGGCGCGCGGGGTCCTGCAAATCGAAGCCTTCTTCCCTTTCCTTCATCGCATTCTCCCGGCGCACTGATGACGGCATTTCGGACGCAGTGTAAGGTTTGGCACCCGTTTTGGTAACAGCGACCGCCCGTGGCGAAAAAAAAGCCCGCTCCCAAATCTGAATCTGAACAAATCCGGCGCCCCGCATCGGCTGCGCGTTTCGGCGTGAATGTCGCGGCGATGGCCGCGGCGCTGCTGGCGCTGGCGCTGCTGCTGCGGCAGGGCGTCGATCCGCTGGTCTGCGGACTCCTCGCCGCGAGCGTCGCGGCCGTGCTGATCCTCGCCTCGGATCTCGCCTGGGGCCGCGCCAATCCAGCCGAGGACGGCGACGTGTCGCGAGCACCACTACGCACGGCGGACGCGGGCCGCGTCGCCACCAAGCTGGCGGGTCTGATGCTCACGCTCGCCCTCATCGCCTTCGCCTACTGGCTGTTCCCGGAATATCACGGCACGTTCTACAACCCGTTCTGGTTCGCGCTCGGCTATGTTGGCTCCGCCCTGCTGATCGCCTCGCCCTTGTATTTCTGGTGGATGGACAGCCGCCTCGCGGAGCCGCGCGATGCCTACTGGCACACCGGTCGTCTGCTCTTTGGCGGCTGGGGAAACGCCGAGTGGGGAGTGATCGGCCAGCATTTCCTCGGCTGGACGGTGAAGGCGTTTTTCCTGCCACTGATGATCAACTACCTCGGCCAGGAAGTGCGCCAGACCTCCGATGCCTGGACCCGCGCCAGCCAGGGCCTGGGCTGGTACGACTTCTGCTATCACGCGGGCTTCCTGGTCGATCTGCTGTTCTGCGTGATGGGCTACACCATGACCTTCCGCGCCATCGGCTCGCACATCCGCTCGACCGAACCCACCGCCTTCGGCTGGCTGGTCGCGCTGATGTGCTACCAGCCGTTCTACTCGCTGATCGGTGGCCAGTACCTGAAATACGACGACGGCCTCGGCTGGGGCCCGTGGCTCTCCGGCATGCCCGCGCTGCAGGCGGTCTGGGGCACGGCGATCATCGTGCTGGTGTTCGTCTATTCACTGTGCACCGTGGCCTTCGGCCTGCGCTTCTCCAACCTCACGCACCGCGGCATCATCACTTCCGGCCCTTACCGCTACAGCAAACACCCGGCCTACCTGTCGAAAAACCTGAGCTGGTGGCTGGTCTCGGTGCCCTTCATCTGCAAGGCCGGCGCCTTCGAGGCTTTCCGCAACTGCTGCCTGTTTGGACTGTTGAACCTGATCTATTTCCTGCGCGCGCGCACCGAGGAATGGCACTTGAGCCGCGATCCGCTTTACGTGGCCTACGCGCAGTGGATCAACGAACACGGACTGCTCAGCTGTCTCGGGCGCAGGCTGTCTTTCCTACGCTACCGCGCGCCGGCTGAAACCGCACCCGCTGTTGCGGTTTCGGCTCACAAGAATGTTAAATAATATATAATAATTTAATATATAGTAAATATTATAAAACACATCTCCCAAGCAAAGAATGCAGAGCGGGTGACACTATTGATCCGGCCCACAAATACGTTCGTCCTGAGCCGTGAGCTTGCCGAACGGTAGAAGGG
>JBOICL010000301.1:0-7302 GCA_050740055.1 Stenotrophobium sp. | reverse complement strand
TCGATTGGCTGCTGGTCAGAGCGCCGAAGTCAGGCCGTGTTGCCGATCTTCAGTTGATCAAGGGCGATCAATTATCTGTGGGCAGCCAGGTTGCAGTGATCACTCCGGCCGGCAGCAAATGCCTCATCTCGGTTTACGTGCCTCCGGCACATCCGGAATATGCGGAAAAAGGAGTCCAGGCGACGGTGTTCTTCCCTGACGGAATGCGAGGCCGAGCAGTGGTTACGGATGTCCCGGATGTCGCCAGAGAAGTTCCATCGACATCAGGTGGATTTGGCAATCCCGAAATGGGCGTACTGGTCAGGATGACACTCGAAGACCCCGGCCATGAAATTCCCAAGTCTCTCAGCGATGGCCTCCCAGTGAAAGTTCGCTTTAGCAATCAGCCGAGCCTGGAAGCGATAAGAAAGCTGGAGCATACGGCCATGAACTACTTGCAGGACACAAGAAGCGATTGGGAAAACGTTTGGAGCAGCGTCAGCAAAAGGAGGACTTGAGATGAATGTACTCGAACAGATAGATATGAAGGTGGATGCAGCTTCCGATCTGAACGATCTCGTTCTGGTGACGGGTGGTGCAGGATTTATAGGATCTCACACGGTCGAGGCGCTGCTAAATAGAGGATACCGGGTGCGAGTGCTCGATAACCTGAGTACGGGCAAGCGCCTAAATCTTCCATTGGGCCATCCTCAACTCGAGTTGGTCGTTGGTGACGTTCTCGATGAGAACATGATTCAAAATGCGATGACCGATATCAACCGATGCGTACACTTGGCCGCGCAGGTTTCTGCAGTCAAGTCGATCGAGGAGCCGCGGGAATCCGCCTTGATCAATATCCTTGGATTCATCAATGTTCTGGAGGCAGTGCACGTCAAGAGAGTAGATCGGCTTGTCTACGCTTCATCGGCTGCCGTTTATTGCGATACGCTGCGCCTGCCTTTGGTCGAAGATGATCCTCCGCAGCCCATTAATCCATATGGCCTGGAAAAATTCGTGGATGAGCTTTATGCGGATTTTTATCAGCGCCAGTATGGGATCAGGACATTGGGGCTTCGATATTTCAATGTTTACGGGCCCCGCCAAGACCCAAGTTCGCCATACTCCGGCGTTATTTCGAAATTCATAGATCGCTTGTCCGCAGGGCGTTCGCCGATTATTTACGGCGATGGTAATCAGACGCGCGACTTCATCCACGTAAAGGATGTTGCCGAAGCTAATGTTGCCGCTTTAACTTCGGAATATTGTGGCGTCTGCAACGTCGCCACAGGCTCGCGCGTCAAGCTGTTGAAACTGGTCGAGATTATGAACCGTCAGGGCGGCACTCAAATTGATCCACAATTGTTCCCCTCCAGGGCCGGGGACATCCGGCACTCGTGTGGCGATAACAGCCGGCTTCAGAATTGCCTTATGTGCACGCCACACCGGCATCTGGCGCACGGCCTCAGGGAACTCATCGCATCGAAAAGTTCGTCAGGAAAAGTGCGCCGTTTAAAAACGTTGAAAGGCAAACGGCCAGATGGTGTTTCAACCATCGCGGGAGCGGCGAAATGATGTGCGAATACGAAGAGTCAGGATGGCTAGAAAGCAGAGGATGGCTGCAACAGCCGCAATACCCCTGCCTTCCCAGCATGAATTCCGCTGGCAGCACAGCATCTTGATCTGCCAGCTTGTGTGGTTTCCGCTGAATCTGTCTGTCTCCCACAAAATGAGGATATGCCATGAGCTTCACTAAAATACATCGCTCCCTATTGCTTGTTGCGGCGCTGGCTTTGCTCCCATCGATCGCGTCCGCTTTCGACTACAACTATTTTGAAGGCGGTTATCTGTATCGCAACAACGATCAGGTTGATGCCAGTGGGTTCCGTCTTGCGGGCTCGGTTGACGTGGTGCCGCATGTTGCCGTCTTCGCTGAATATGGCGACACCGGCCATTACAACCAGATCGGCGCCGGCGCGTTGTTTCACACCCCGATCAATTCCACACTGGATCTGAACCTTGGCGCCTCGGTCGAACACGCCGATTCAAATCATGACAGTGATACCGGTATCGGTCTGCGTGGAGGGGTACGTTGGAAAATCCTGTCGCAGCTCGAAATCGATCCGGAACTACGTTTTATCGATCTCTATCGTGGCATGACCTCGGCACGTCTGGGCGCGTTGTACCGCATTAATCCCGCCATTGATATTCAGGGCGCCGCACAAGTCGGCGACGAAGATCGCGTAGAGGCGAGTCTGCGTTATAACTTCGGGCCTCACTATTAGCGGAACCGAATCGCTCAGGGTTTCCCGGAGCGGTTCAGTAAATTGAAGGCCCAAACAAAACGCAGCGAACACAAGGCGTTAACCTGCATTCACTGCGTCGTTTTTCTGGTGGACAGTACAGGGCTTGAACCTGTGACCCCCGCCGTGTGAAGGCGATGCTCTACCACTGAGCTAACTGTCCGGGGCGCAAATAATAGTGATGGGGCGCTTGTGCGTCAAACCGTTTCTGACGATGGGCTTCGGTGCAGTAGGAAGGGCAGCGCGAACTGCCGGCGTAGGCCCGGCAGATCGAGGATCATCATACCAAGCAGGGTGTCGTTGTCGAGTATGCGGAATTCCTCGGTGACCAGCAATTGCAGCACAGGCGCGTCGCTGCCGTAACTCGCCGCCATCACCAAGCCGCCGTCCAGGCGCGAAGGGCGCAACACGGCGCGCATAGGAAGCAGGTTTCGCAGCTTGCGCCCGCGTCGCATCAGGTTGACGCCGCAGTCATCGCCGTCGAAGGACTTGCCATGCCAGCCGCGCAGCGCGGACAGGTTGAGGCCCAGCGGCGCGAGGCGGCGCAGCCACAGTGGGCCGGCGAATTCGATGCGCCAGCGGCCGGCCAGCGTTTTGGGCGCAGCTAGGTTGCGGAAGATGCGGCGCGTGGCGCGCAGCGATCCGCGCAGATTGAATGAGGTCATGGCAGGAGCTCGTTTGACCGGCGGATTGTAAGCGGACTCGCCCGCCGTTAGGCTGCGCGCCTTTATTGACGGAACCCGCTATGTTCAATGTCCGCCCGCTGATGCTCGCCATCCAGAACCGCGATCTCGCCGCCGCCAGGTCGGCGCTGGAACGCGATGCCGGCCAGGCCACCGAGGCACTGCCCGGCGGTATCTCGCCGCTGATGTTCGCGCTGTATAACGGCGCGCACGACATCGCCGGATTGCTGCGCGAATTCCGTCCGCTCGACGTGTTCGAGGCCGCCGCTTTCGGTGAAGCGCGCCGCGTCGCAGAGCATGTCGTGGCCACGCCCAATCTGATGGCAAGTCATAGCCCTGACGGCTGGACGCCACTGCATCTGGCCGCGTTCTTCGGCAGCCGCGATGCCGTGCTGGTGCTGGTCGGGATGGGCGCGCCGCTGGATGCACTGTCGCAGAATCCGATGAGCAACACGCCGATGCACGCGGCCATCGCCGGCGCGGCGGGCGAGAACCTTGCGCCGCTGCTGATCGGCTTCGGCGCCGACGTGCATCATGTCGGCGGCAGCGGTGTGACCGCGCTGCATCTCGCCGCCTCGCGCGGTTTCGAGCCGCTGTGCAGGCTGCTGCTCAATCGCGGCGCGGATCGTCTGGCCAAGACCGAGGACGGCAAGACCGCCGCCGAACTCGCGCGCGACCGCGGACATCTGGCGGCTGCTGCGTTGCTGGAACTCGCGGCGAACTGAGCGTTGGGAAATTTCGAAGAAGCGTCGCGAGCGCAGGCAGGTTGCGTGAGGACGGAGCGCAGGAACCGGAGCATACAAGCCAGTATGTGAGGATTCCGAGCACCGCCCTCACGCAAGATGCCAAGCGCAGCAGCTTATTCGGGATTTCCTTTGCGCCGCGCACGGAAGAACTGGCGCAGCAGTGCGCCGCATTCCGCTTCCAGCACGCCACCGCTCCATTCCACGCGGTGGTTGAGGCGCGGATTGGCAATTACGTCGTAGACCGAGGTCACCGCTCCCGCCTTCGGATCAGCCGCGCCGAACACCAGTCGCGCTACGCGCGCGTGGACGATGGCGCCGGCGCACATTACGCAGGGTTCGAGCGTCACGTAGAGCGTCGTGCCAGGCAGGCGGTAGTTGCCGATGTTCTGCGCCGCCGCGCGCAGCGCCACCATCTCGGCATGCGCGCTGGGATCGTGCGCAGTGATCGGGTGATTCCAGCCTTCGCCGATGATCTCGCCATCGCGCACCAGCACCGCGCCCACCGGCACTTCGCCTTCGTCCTGCGCGCGCCTCGCCAACGTCAACGCGTGGCGCATCCAGCGTTCATCGTCGGTCTGCGGATCGGTGGACATGGTTTTCAGGCTCACCCGCTCCTAGGTTTACGGACAAAATGTTTGTTATTAAATATCATATTAAAATAAAAATATTTAATAATAAATAACGTATTTTTCTTCGTTGCCATGAAGAGCGGGTGGTCGCGCATCGCACGCTAGGATCCCCATGCTACGCATGGGGCCCCTCTACGCGGCTCCTCGCTTCATTCCCACTCGATGGTGGCAGGCGGCTTGCCGGAGATGTCGTAGACCACGCGCGAGACGCCGGGCACTTCGTTGACGATGCGGCGCGAGCAGATGTCCAGCAATTCGTAGGGCAGGTGCGCCCAGTGCGCGGTCATGAAGTCGATGGTCTGCACGGCACGCAGCGCGATCACTGGTTCGTAGCGACGGCCGTCGCCGGTGACACCAACCGATTTCACCGGCAGGAAAACGGCGAAGGCCTGACTGGTTTTTGCATACCAGCCGGACCTGCGCAGTTCTTCGATGAAGATGTGATCGGCGCAGCGCAGCGTGTCGGCGACCGGTTTGGTGACCGCGCCGAGGATGCGCACGCCAAAGCCGGGGCCGGGGAAGGGATGACGGTCGATCATCTCGCGCGGCAGGCCAAGTTCGAGACCGATGGCGCGCACCTCGTCCTTGAACAGTTCGCGCAGCGGCTCGACCAGCTTCATCTTCATGCGCTCGGGCAGGCCGCCGACGTTGTGATGACTCTTGATCACATGCGCTTTTCCAGTCTTGGCCCCAGCGGATTCGATCACGTCAGGGTAGATCGTGCCCTGCGCGAGGAAATCGATTCCTTTGAGCTTGTGCGCTTCCTCGTCGAACACCTCGATGAACAGGCGGCCGATGATCTTGCGTTTGGCTTCGGGATCGCTCACGCCTTTGAGTTCCGACAGGAAGTGCTCCTCCGCATTGACGCGAATCACTTTCACGCCGAGGTTACGCGCGAAAACCTCCATGACTTGATCGCCCTCGTGCAGGCGCAGCAGGCCGTGATCGACGAAGACGCAGGTGAGTTTGTCACCGATGGCCTTGTGCAGCAGCGCCGCGACCACGGAGGAATCCACGCCGCCGGACAGGCCCAGCAACACTTTCGATTTGCCGACCTGCGCACGCACGCGGGCTATGGCGTCGCCGATGATGTTGCCCGCAGTCCAGTCGCTGCCGCAGCCGCAGATCTCGTGCACGAAGCGCGAGTAGATGCGGGCGCCCTGTGTGGTGTGCGTGACTTCCGGATGGAATTGCAGCGCGTAGTAGTGGCGCGACTCATCCGCCATGCCGGCCATCGGCACGTCCTTGGTCGAGGCGATCAGCTTGAAGCCGGGCGGCAGTTCGGAGACGTGATCGCCATGCGACATCCACACGTCGAGCAGGCCATGGCCTTCGGCGTTGGCGCGATCCTGGATGTCCTTGAGCAGTGTTGAATGACCGCGTGCGCGGATCTCTGCATAACCGAATTCCTTCACCGTGCCCGGCGCAACCTTGCCGCCGAGTTGCGCGGCCATGGTCTGCATGCCGTAGCAGATGCCCAGCACCGGAACGCCCAGCGCCCACACCGCATCGGCCGCGCGCGGCGCATTTTTGTCGAGCACCGATTCCGGGCTGCCGGAGAGAATCACGCCCTTGGGCGCGAATGCGCGGATCGCGGCGTCGCCCATGTCCCAGGGGTGCAGCTCGCAGTACACGCCCAGTTCGCGCACGCGGCGCGCGATCAACTGGGCGTACTGGGAGCCGAAATCGAGAATCAGGATTTTGTCGTTGTGGATGTTCACGAGTGTTTCTGCATGGCGTCGCGGGCGAGATGCCGTTCGCGGATAAGCGCGAGAAACCGCGACTGAGCTTCAAGCGCGCGTAGCCTCTCGATGAGGGGAATGTTGCAGATACGCCTAAGCCGTTCGTGTTCAGCGGCGTCTTCGGCGGTCTGCCAGGCGGCTTTATCGGGAGGCATAGCGTTCCAGCCATTCGATGTCGAGCAGGTCCTTGGGACGGCTGGCCTTGCGTTTCATGTCCAGCAGGGCCGCCAGCCGCGGATAGCGGAACTCGACGCCGGGCAGGAGTTCTTCCACGCGGGCCAGCCGATATTCCTCATCGAAGTCGAAGGGCTCGGTCACGAAAACATCGAGCCGTGTTTCCCGGAAACGATCCGACCAGAAGTTGAGCACCACCATGTTTTTTTCCGCGATCAGGAGTTCGCGTGTGTCTGCATCGCCAAACTGCTCCGCGGTGACCGGCACAAGAGGGCGGTAGCTGGCGCGTTCGAGCGCGGAGAAAGCGCGGTCAACATTGCCGGCGTCGAGTTGGATGACAAGGTCGATATCGTGCGTGGCCCGCTGGCCGCCGTAGGCATAGACGGCCAGTCCGCCCACGACCAGAAACCGCACGCCTGCGGCGGTCAGTTCACGGCTGACGGATTCATAGGCGGCGAGTACGAAGGTATCGGCCACCGCCGTTCACTCCATCCGATAGTTAGGCGCTTCCTTGGTGATCGTCACGTCGTGAACGTGAGATTCCTTGATCCCGGCAGAGCTGATTTTCACGAAGCTCGTGCGCGTGCGCAGTTCTTCCATGGTCTGGCAGCCGGTGTAGCCCATGCAGGCGCGCAGGCCGCCGATCATCTGGTGCACGATGGCATTCATTGGGCCCTTGTAGGGCACGCGGCCTTCGACGCCTTCCGGCACCAGTTTTTCAACCTCAGTCGTGGTGTCCTGGAAGTAGCGGTCCTTGGACCCTTGCGCCTGGCTCATCGCTCCCAGCGAACCCATGCCGCGATAGGACTTGTAAGAACGGCCCTGATACAGTTCAACCTCGCCAGGCGCTTCTTCAGTGCCGGCGAGCAGGCTGCCGACCATCACGCCGAACGCGCCCGCGGCCAGCGCCTTGGCGAAGTCGCCGGAATAGCGGATGCCGCCGTCGGCGATCAGCGGGATGCCTTTTTTCTTCAGCGCTGCGGCGACATTCATCACTGCGCTGATCTGCGGCACGCCGACGCCGGCGATGATGCGCGTGGTGCAGATCG
>JBOICL010000300.1:0-6322 GCA_050740055.1 Stenotrophobium sp. | reverse complement strand
TCCTCGTGGAACACCGCCAGTTCCCTGGCGATTTCCTCCGGCAGGAAGTCGGCATTTGCCGCCGCCACCTGCGCCATCTTGATGAAGAACGGCCCGAACTCGCGCACCATCTGCGCGATGATCTGCGCCTGCCCCTTGAAGTCCTTGGGATCGGTCTGGAAAAACGGTTTGACGTAGCGGATCGCCTTGATCTGCCGCTGTACGATCACTGCGTCGTAGCGCACCATCGCCGCACGCCGCAGCAGTTCATTGAGCTGCCACTGATTGAAACGGCGCCCGGCCTTGAGGATATTGACGATCTCGACCAGCACCGGCTCATAGGTGCGCAGCACCAGCCGCGCCATGTCCAGCGTCAGTTCGCCCAGGCCTTTCAGCTCCGGCGAAGAAAACAGCTCGTCGAAAAACTGCCAGAACTCCTGCACCAGCGCTTCCGGCACCGGCATCGGCGAACGCTCCACCACCTGCTCGACCAGGTAACGGATCAGTCCCTCGGTGGACTGCTCATTGGGGATCAGCTTGCGCTTGCGCAGGAAAGTGGTGACGCGCGCGGTCTGATGCAGGATCGGGTGCTTGTAGAGGCCCGTGAAAATATGGTCGATGACCGTCGCCAGTTCGCTGCGCGTGATGTCGTTCTCGTGCGCCAGCAGCTTGAGCAGCGGCACCACGCTGCGCGACAGCTTGTAGGTGGAAACCGTGAGCGAGCCGATTTCGCGCAGGATGCCGCGCTGCGGCTCCGCTTTTTTCGGCAGCTTGGTTTCCTGCTCGCTCACGGCAGCGTCAGCCAGTGGCCGAGCTTGCGCGCCTTGGCGTCGAGATACGCCTCGTTGTGCGGGTTGCGGCCGGATTCTATCGCCACGCGCTCGACGATATTTATGCCGTCGCGCATCAGTGCGTCCAGCTTGCGCGGATTGTTGGTCATCAGGCGTATGCGCGTGAGGCCGAGCAGTTTGAGTAGATCGATCGCCAAGCTATATTCGCGCGCATCGGCGGGGAATCCGAGCTGGTGATTGGCCTCGACGGTATCGGCGCCAGTATCTTGCAGCGCGTAGGCGCGGATCTTGTTGCCCAAGCCGATGCCGCGGCCTTCCTGGCGCAGATAGAGCACCGCGCCGCGGCCTTCCGCGCCGATTTTTTCCAGTGCCGATTCCAGTTGCGCGCCGCAGTCGCAGCGCAGAGAGAACAGCGCGTCGCCGGTCAGGCACTCGGAATGCACGCGCACCAGCGGCGGCGGTTCGGCGGTCAGGTCGCCCTGCGACAGCACCACATGTTCCTTGCCGTCGGCAGACTGGTAGGCCGCGATGCGGAATTCGCCGAACTGCGTCGGCAGCCGCGATTCCGCGATGCGTTTCAGGCCATTCATGCGCCGCCCGCTCTCTGGGCAATGCCGGGCATGAGTGTTTTATTATGCTTACACATTTATATAACTATCAGTAGTTAATAACGCTCACGGTACTGAATACAAAGCGAGCGGGTGAAGGCAAAGCGTGCCGTTATTACGTCTGGCCTCACCTCAAATCGGGCCGACGCAAAGCATGACAGTTTGCGCTGCTACTTGCCGACAAAATTCTGGCCGCAGACGCGCAGAGTGCTGCCGTTGACGCCGCCCGCCGCGGCCGACGACAGGAAGGTCACCGCCTCGGCGATGTCGATGGGCTGGCCGCCCTGCCCCAGCGAGGCGAGACGGCGGCCGACTTCGCGCGGGCCGACCGGCATCGCTGCGGTCATCGCCGTCTCGATGAAGCCCGGCGCCACCGCGTTGATGCCGCCGCCGCGCTTGGCCATCGTCGATGCCAGCGCCGCCGCGTAGCCGATGATGCCGGCCTTGGTCGCCGCGTAATTGGTCTGGCCGGGGTTGCCGGCGATGCCGCCGATGGAGGAGATACAGACGATGCGCGCGCCATCCTTGAGGCCGTCTGCGAGCAGGCCCTCGTTGATGCGCACGATCGAACCGAAGTTGATGTCCAGCACCATGTCCCAGAGATGCGGCGCCATGTTGCGCAGCATCTTGTCGCGTGTCACGCCGGCGTTGTGCACGACGATGTCGAGGCCGCCGAACTTCTTGCCCGCCTCGGCTGCGATGCGCTGCGCGGCGTCTTTCGCGGTCACGTCCAGCGCCAGGCCGGTGCCGTTGATCTTGCTCATGGTCTCGCCCAGGCCACCCTCGGCGGACGGATGATCCATGCCGATCACGGTCGCGCCTTCGCGTGCCAGCGTTTCTGCGATGGACGCACCAATGCCGCGCGCCGCGCCGGTGACCAGCGCCACCTTGCCCTTGAGCGAATCGGGCAGCGCGACAGCGGCGCCGGTGCCGGGGCCGACCGCGAGCGTCTGGCCAGTGATATAGGCGGAATGCTCAGAGAGGAAAAACCGCAGCGGCGCTTCCAGCCATGCGCCGCCGCCCTTGCTGACTTCCAGCATGTTGGCGGTCGCGCCCTTCTTGCCGATCTCCTTGCCCATCGAGCGCACGAAACCGCCCAGCGCGGCCTGGCAGGCGGCGGTGGAAATATCCCCCGAGTCCGCGCAGGACACGATCAGCACGCGACCGTTGGCAGGCACCTGCGCCACGATGGGCTGCATGAAGTCATACAGCTCGCGCAACTGCGCTGGCGTGGCGATGCCGGAGGCGTCGAACACGATCGCGGCGTTGGGCGCTTCAGCCAGGTCTTTCGCCGGATTGCCGCTGAGGCTGAGCTTGAGTTTCTGCGCGGCGGACTTGAGCAGCGGCAGGCCCGGATGCTCCGGCACGATGCGCAGCGACGAGCCAACGGCATCGAGCGCGCCGAGCAATTCCGCGGTGAACTGCGCGCCGCTGGATGCGCCGATCAGTGCGTAGCGTTCCGCCAGCGGCTGCGCTGCCCAAGGACCTTTTGCGCGCTTCAGGCGCGGCGGCGTGGGCAGGCCTAAAAGGCTCACCAGGGATTTGCCGAAAGGGGTTTGTGACAGTTCCAGATAGCGGTCGGACATGAGCCACTCCAAAGCGGATGGGAAGGAAGAAAAATAGCCGGAAGCGCATTATCGCAGTGTTGCGGCGCCTAACATAGATTCAGCGCTTTTCCGTGATCAAACATTGACGGCGAGGCGCGCGTGTCGGATAGTTCGAGCCATTGACATTCCGCATGGAATTCAGCCGTTTTCAAACCTTTTTGAAAAAATTCAGCCGGCAGGCGGATCACTGCCGGCCTCATCGAACAGGGAAGCTTAGGGAGACTGGAGCGCATCATGAATAAACCATTTCTGAAAATGGCAGGCGTCGTGGCGGTACTGGGTGCCGGGACTTTCTGGGGCCTGGAAATCTTCGACCCGCACAAGGTCGAGAATGTCACGATTCCAGTGCCCACCACCGTTGACAAGGTTTTCGCAGGCAAGCTGGATACTTCCGGCGCGACGCAGGCTTCGGCCCCGGCTCCGGCAGCAACGGAAGTGGCTCAGACTCCGGCTCCGGCAGAGTCTTCCGCAGCACCAGCCGCCGAGACTGCCGCGGCGGCAGCGGCTGCAACCACGGCTGCCGCTGCGTCCACTTCGTCTGCACCGGCGACCACCACTCCTGTCGCCGACAACAGCATGATGACGCCCGTTACCGGCAGTCCGGCACCTGCTGCCGCGTCAACGTCCGCCTCGGACAATTCATCGGCAACTGCTGCCGCACCTGCAACGGCTGATAACACGGCCGCTGCACCTGCCACCGAAGCTGCGCCAGCAGCCGAAGCGGCACCGGCTGCGGAAGCCGCCGCTCCTGCAACCGAGGCCGCCGAAACCGCTCCATCAGAAGCCGCACCCGCACCGGCGAAAGCGGCCAAGCCCAAGCACAAAAGCGTTCATCACGCCGTGGCGCATGCCGGTTCAGGCACATCCGCAGCCAAGACCTGGTGGCCGGCCGCTGATGCCGCACATCTTTCCGTGGTCTATGCCGGCCCGGCCTCGTTCAAGAAGGCGATCGTCGTCCTGTTCAATGGCGCGTTTTTCAAGGCGGACGGCATAGCCCAGAATCTCACGGTCAAGGACAAGAACGGGCACGCGGTTCACGGCTCCTGGGAGATCGGCGAGAGCAATCGTCACATGCTGGTGTTCCCGGTTTCCAGCAACGGCACCTACACGGTGACTGTCGGCACCGGACTGACCGATTCCAAGGGCCTCAAGCCGGCGCGCAAGCTCAGCGGCCCGGTCAGCATCCGCTGATCCCTTAGCACAAAGCACACTGGCCGTGACGACGCTGATACTCGTCCGTCACGGCCAGGCGGCGTTTGGCTCCAGCAATTACGACCAGCTTTCGCCCCTCGGGGCACGGCAGGCGCGCGCGCTCGGAGAATGGTGGGCGCGGCTGAAATTCACTGCGGATGCGTTCTACAGCGGTAGCATGTCGCGGCAACAGGACACCGCACGTCACACGCTGGACGCCCTGGGCGCGCCGACTACCGCGGTGCAGACGCACGCCGGTTTCAACGAATACGACTTCGAAGGCATCCTGCGCGCCTACATCCCGCTGGTCGCGCGCGAACATCCTGAACTCGGCATCGAACGCGGCGGGTTCTACAAGAGTCCGAAAATGTTCCAGGCCGCCTTCGAGAAAGCCATAGCCTTCTGGCTGCAAGACCGCTCCCACGAGCACAAGGCTTTTGAATCCTGGCGCGAGTTCAGCGGGCGTGTAACCGCGGGCCTGCGCGAGATCACTCCTCCGGCGCGGGAGCGTGTGGTGGCATTCACTTCCGGCGGCGTCATCGCTGTCGCCCTGCGCGAAGCCCTGGGCCTGACCGACGAGATGACCTTCCGGATGAACTGGCGCATCTACAACGGTTCCATGCACAGCTTCCGCGTCGGCAGCAGGGGCCTATCGCTGCTCGGATTCAATAACATCGCCCATCTTGAATTAAGCGGCGATGACTCACTGATCACTTTTCGCTGAACGTTTTGATGATCCCGGAACCGATGCCAAGTCAAAGAGCCTGCCGATGAACGCCGCCGGTGTCATGATCATAAAATCCAAACCTCAAGGACTCTTGCAATGACGACCCACCTTTTTGATCTCGGCGGCCGTGTCGCCCTCATCACCGGCGCCTCGCGCGGCATCGGCGCGGCCACCGCGCGCCTGCTTGCGCAACAGGGGGCGCACGTGATCATCTCCAGCCGCAAGCAGGAAGATCTCGACAAGGTTGCGGCGGAGATCACCAAGTCCGGCGGCAAGGCGACCGCCATCGCCGCGCACCAAGGCGAATCCGCCGCGCTCAAGCGCTTGGTCGGCGAAATTGAGGCCGGTTTCGGCCGGCTCGACATCCTGGTCAACAACGCCGCGACTAACCCCTACTTCGGCCATATCTCCGACACCGACATGGGCATGGTCGAGAAAACCCTGCAGGTGAACATCAAGGGCTACTTCGAGTTGTCCGCGCTGGCGTCTAAGCTGATAAAGAAAAGCGGCGGCGGCGCCATCGTCAACATCGCCTCGGTCAACGGCGTGAAACCCGGCATGTTCCAGGGCATCTACTCGATCAGCAAAGCCGCGGTCATCAACATGACGCAGGCTTTCGCCAAGGAATGCGCGCCGTGGAAAGTCCGCTGCAATGCCGTGCTGCCGGGCCTCACCGATACCAAGTTCGCATCGGCGCTGACCAAGAATGAGCAGATTATGAAAACCGTGCTGACGCAGATTCCGCTTGCGCGCATGGCGCAGCCGGAAGAAATCGCGCCGGCCATCCTGTTCCTGGTTTCAGACGCCGCAAGCTATGTCACCGGCACCACGCTGACGGTCGATGGCGGCATGATCGGCTGCGGCGGTTTATAAACGGCTCACGCGATAAAGGAGAACCCCATGCCCATTGCCCAAATTAACGGCCAGAAGCTGTATTACGAAGATACCGGTGGCAAAAATCCGGCGGTGATTTTCTCGCACGGCCTGCTGATGGATCATGAGATGTTCGCGCCGCAGGTCGATGCGCTGCGCGGCCGTTACCGGGTCATCACCTGGGACGAGCGCGGTCACGGCCAGACCAACGATGCCGCTGCGCCCTTCAGCTATTACGATTCTGCAGATGATCTCGCCGCCCTGCTCAAGCATCTGGGCGTGGATAAGGCCGTGCTTGCTGGCATGTCGCAGGGCGGTTATCTCTCGCTGCGCGCCGCGCTACGCCATCCGCAAATCGTGCGCGCGCTGATCCTGATCGATACGCAGGCGATGCCGGAAGCGGCGGCGACGCTGCCCTACTACAAGCAGATGATCGAGCTCTGGGCAACGCAGGGACTTCAGGATCAACTGGCCGCGACCATCGAGAGCATCATCCTCGGCGCGGGCTATGCCGATGCGCCGGCGTGGAAAGCGAAATGGAAAACC
>JBOICL010000299.1:0-7700 GCA_050740055.1 Stenotrophobium sp. | reverse complement strand
CGCGAGGACAGCATGAAGGCCCCCTGCGAGATGGCGACCACCAGCGCCGGATCGTCCTGCCAGACCGTGGCGCGGGCGAAGGCGATGTTCTCGGTGAGACGGAAGCATTCGGAGCGGCAGACGAGTTCCTGGCCGCGCAGGGCCGGGCGCAGGTAATCCATGCGCAGGTCGAGTGTGGCAATGGGGCGGTACTGCCCAAGCCGCGCCAGCACCGACAGGCCGCTGGTGCTATCGACGAGCGTGGTGATGATGCCGGTGTGGATGTAGCCGCGCACCGTGTCGCCCAGCCATTCATCGCGATAGGGCAGGCGCGTCTCGACATGTTCTGACACAACCTCGGTCGCGCGTATGCCGAGTTCGCGCACATGCGGCACGGACTGGGCGAAGCGCGCGTACAGCGCGGCGTGGTAATTGGATGTGGACATGCGCGGGCCGAGAGTGGGTCGCAGCATTGTAGAGGATGGTCTGCGGGCTTCGTTTAAACTGCGCGCGCCATCGTGCGCCCACCCGCTCTGGTGTTTGATCCCGATTTAAATGTGTATAAATAATTACTTAAATTACTATTATGAAATATAATAAAACATTCATTCTGCACAGTAACCACAGAGCGGGTGCTCATCTCAAATGATTTCAAAGCTGGAACAGCAGCTTCGCGACGCGCTGGCTCAGACCAGCGATGCGCCGCCGCGTCCGCTGTCCGCGCTGGAACTGCCGCTGAAGATGGATAAGCTGCTGACGCCGGCGCTGCTGAACTCGCTGCGCCCAGCGGCAGTGCTGGTGCCGGTGATCCGCCGCAGCGCGGGGCTGACCGTGCTGCTGACGCGCCGCGCCGATCACCTGCGCGCGCACAAGGGCCAGATCAGCTTTCCCGGCGGCCGCCGCGACGAGGGCGATGCCTCCATCGCCGCCAATGCGCTGCGCGAGGCGCAGGAGGAAGTCGGCCTGCATCCCGATCATGTTGAAGTGATCGGCTATCTCGACGACTACCCCACGATCACGCGCTACCTGGTCACGCCGGTGGTCGGTATCGTCAGCGGAGATCCGGAGTTCGCCCACGATGATTCCGAGGTGGCGGAAATCTTCGAGGTGCCGCTGGAGTTCGTGCTGTCGCCCGCCAGCTTCGAGCACAAGACGTTTTCGCGCGGCGGCGTCAACGTTCCGTTCTTCGAGCTGAACTACGGCCGCCACCGCATCTGGGGCGCGACTGCGGGCATGCTGTGGAATCTTTCACAGAAGGTGCGCGCATGACACGGAGCCGTGACCCCGAGCTTGTCGAGGGGGAGCGTGGGCGCGGGAATGCGTGCGTGGCACCGATGATCGGCCGCTTCAAATCCATCACGCCTTGCGAAGGTGCCGCACATGGATGAACCCCTCGCTGAATCCCTGCGCATCCAGTTCGCCGCGGCGGAACTCGGCTTCGACTGGCGCGAGACCTCGGAGCTTTGGCACAAGCTCGCCGAGGAAATTGCCGAGCTGAAGCAGGCGGTGAACGAAGGCCCGGAACGCGTCCGCGACGAGCTGGGCGATTTATTATTTATGGCGGTCAACCTCGCGCGCCATCTGCGCGTTGATCCTGTTCAGGCGCTGCGCGAGGCGAACAGTAAGTTCGATTTCCGTTTCGGGCATATCCTGAAAAATCTTGATCAACTGCCTGCGCTGGGCCATCCTCAACGCCTGAATGCCATGGAGGCACTCTGGCAGGAAGCCAAACGCATGGAACGGGCGCAGGGCCGCAGCAGCTAAGACCCGCGTTACGCGCAGTGCAAAAACGAGGAGAGGAAAATGAGAATAGGTGTCGTGGTGGATTCCGCGTGCGACCTGCCGCCGGAATTCATCGAGCAGAACAATATCCAGATCCTGCCGGTGACCATACACCTGGAGAAACAGGATCTGGTGGACGTGCGCGATCCCGCGGCGACGCTGGATTTCTACCGCAACCACGCGGGCACGGCGGGTGAGGCGGGCACTTCGCCGTTCAGCATCGAGCAGATCAAGGATGTCTTTCTGACCAAGCTGGTGCTGGATTTCGACTACGTGTTCTGCCTTACCATCGCTAGCAGCCGCAGTCCCATTCACGAGAACGCGGTCAAGGCCTCGTTCGCGATTCTCAGCGAGTACAAGGCGATCCGCGCCCAGGCGGGCGTGCCGGGGCCGTTTTCGCTGCGCGTGATCAATACCCAAAACCTGTTCGCGGGGCAGGCGATCACCGCGGTCGAAGCGATACGCATGATCGGTGCCCACCCCAATCCCAACAAGATCCGCGAGCGCCTGGATTACCTCGCGGAGAACACCTACGGCTACATGGTGCCGCGCGATCTGCACTACCTGCGCGTGCGTGCGCAAAAGAAGGGAGACCACAGCGTCGGCTGGTTCAGCGTGATGCTCGGCTCGGCGCTGGACATCAAGCCGCTGCTGCGCGCCTACCGCAACAACACCGAACCAGTGGCGAAGATGCGTCATTTTGAAGAGAGCGTGGCGAAGTGTTTCGGCTATATTGCCCGGCGTATCAACCAGAACGGCCTGCTGACGCCGACCTTGTCCCTGAGCTACGGCGGTGAGTTGACCGAGATGGAGAAGCTGCCGGGCTACGAGACGCTGATGAAGCTCTGCCGCGAGCGCAAGGTGGAAGTCTTCAAGAGCATCATGAGCATCACCGGCGGCGTTAATGTTGGCGAGGGTGCGCTGGCGTTTGCCTTTGCCTCAGAGCCGCATGAACTGGACCTCTAGGATTTTCTTCTGGCACGACCGCGCTTCCGGTTAAACTTCGCTACAAACCGGAACACCTTCATCATGAGCACCCCTACACGCATCGCCATCCTCGGCGCGACTGGCCGCATGGGCCGCGCCATTACCCTGGCCGCGGCGCAGAATTCCGCAGTGGAACTTGGCGCTGCCATTGACCGCGCCGGAAACCCGCTGCTCGGCCAGGATGCGGCTGCTCTGGCCGGATTGCCCGCGGTAGGCGTCATCGTTACAGACAAGCTCGAAGCCGCTGTCGCGCAGTTCGATGTGCTGATTGATTTCTCACGCCCTGAAGGCACGCTTGCTGCGTTGGCGGTTTGCCTCCGCCACGGCAAGGGTATGGTGATCGGCACCACCGGGTTCTCGCCGACGCAGAAAGTCGAACTAGCCGCTGCGGCGAAGAAAATTCCCATCTGTCTTTCCGCCAATTTCAGCATCGGCGTCAACGTCACCCTCAAGCTGCTGGAACTCGCCGCCAGGACGCTGGGCGATGCCTACGATGTCGAAATCGTCGAAGTGCATCACAAGCACAAGGTTGATGCGCCAAGCGGCACGGCCCTGCGCATGGGTGAGGCGGTGGCCGCGGGGCTGGGGCGCGATCTCAAAGACTGCGCCGTCTACGAGCGCTATGGCAATACCGGCGCGCGCGAGGGCAAGACCATCGGCTTCGCCACCGTGCGCGGCGGCGATGTCGTTGGCGATCACACGGTGATGTTCCTCGGCGAGGGCGAGCGCGTGGAGATCAGCCACAGGGCCAGCAGCCGCATGAATTTCTCCGGCGGCGCAGTCAAGGCCGCCGCATGGCTGCATGGACGCGCGGCAGGGCTGTACGAGATGAAGGACGTGCTGGGTCTCTGAGGCGTCATGACCCCGGTATCGCAGGTTCCGGTCAAGGGCAGGGGAGCGGTCAGTAACCCCGAAGGACGTTTTGAATCACTGCGCCGTGAAAGCGTCGACGACGGCTGGGATCTGCTCGAAGAGGCGCCCGCCGCGCCGGCGACGGTGGTGCGGCCCGAACATGCGCGCTCCATCATCACGCGCAACGATTCACCGGATATTCCCTTCGATCAATCCATCAATCCCTACCGGGGCTGTGAGCACGGCTGCATTTACTGCTTCGCACGCCCTTCGCATGCCTACCTGAATCTCTCTCCGGGCCTCGATTTCGAGACCAAGCTGTTCTACAAGGACAACGCCGCGGAATTGCTGGAGCGCGAACTACGCAAGCCCGGTTATCAGTGCAAACCGATCAACCTGGGCTCGAATACCGATCCCTACCAGCCGATCGAGCGCAAACTGCGGGTGACGCGCTCGCTGCTGGAAGTGCTGGCGCGTTTCCGCCATCCGGTCACGGTGGTGACGAAGTCAGCGCTGATCGAGCGCGACATTGACCTGCTAGCCGGAATGGCCCGTTCAGGTCTTGCCTCCGTCGCCATTTCCATCACCACGCTGCGCGACGATCTCAAACGCAGCCTGGAGCCGCGCGCGCCTGCGCCTGCCGTGCGTCTGCAGGCGGCACGCCGCCTGCATGAGGCCGGCGTGCCGGTATTCGTACTATTCGCGCCGGTGATTCCCTTCGTGAACGACGCTGAGATGGAGCGGGTTCTGGAAGCCGCGGCGGAAGCGGGTGCGCGGGGTGCGGGTTACGTCTTCCTGCGTCTGCCGCATGAGCTCAAGGAGGTTTTCCGTGCCTGGCTGGACGCCCATTTCCCGCAGCGCGCGGCGCATGTGATGAACCTGGTGCAGCAAGCACGTGGCGGCAAGGACTACGATGCGCAGTGGGGGCAGCGCATGCGAGGGCAGGGGCCTGTTGCTGACCTGATCGCCCAGAGATTCCAGCTCGCATGCAGGCGCCTGGGCCTGAACCAGCGGGCCAACTGGCAGCTCGATACGCGGCAGTTCTCGGTTCCGGCCCGGGCCGGCGATCAGTTGGGTCTGAATTTTTGAATGTGCTGCAATTTTTAATGGACGTAGCGGGCCGCGGAACGTAAAATGCCTGTCTAATCCTGAACGGGGGCTTTGGCCCCCGTTTCCATGTGTATCCGCGGATTAGCCACTGGAAGTTCCGAGCCGATGACCCAACTCAAGCCGGCCCTGCTTGCCCTCGCAGATGGCAGCGTTTTCAAAGGTGTTTCCATCGGTATTGAAGGGCAGTCTGCCGGGGAAGTGGTGTTCAACACCGCGATGACTGGCTACCAGGAAATCCTCACCGATCCTTCCTACCGCGAGCAGATCGTCACGCTCACCTATCCGCACATTGGCAACGTCGGCATCAATGCCGACGATGCTGAATCCGAAAAAGTGCAACTTGCGGGCTTGGTGCTGCGTGAAGTGCCGCGCCGCGCCAGCAACTACCGTTCCACGCAGGATTTCGGCAATTACCTGCGCCAGAACCGCGTAGTCGCCATCGCCGGCATCGATACGCGCCGCCTCACGCGCATCCTGCGCGACAAGGGCGCGCAGAACGGCTGCATCATGGCGGGCGTGGTCAACGAGAAAGCCGCGCTGAAAGCCGCGCTGGGATTCCCCGGCCTCAAGAACCTTGATCTGGCCAAGGTGGTGACCACGCCGAAGTCCTACGAGTGGACCGAAGCGACCTGGGTCGGCCCCGACGAAAAACGTGCTGCGGTCGAACCGCGCTTCCATGTGGTGGCTTACGATTTCGGCGTCAAGCGCAACATCCTGCGCATGCTGGTGGATCGCGGCTGCAAGGTGACGGTGGTGCCCGCGCAGACTACGGCGGAGGCGGTGTTCAAACTCAAGCCGGATGGCGTGATGTTGTCCAACGGACCCGGCGATCCGGAGCCTTGCGACTACGCGATCAAGGCGGCGCGCGAGTTCGTGGCAAAGAAACTGCCGTTTTTCGGCATCTGTCTCGGCCACCAGATTCTCGGCCTGGCGCTGGGCGCCAAGACGCTGAAGATGAAGTTCGGCCACCACGGCGCGAACCACCCGGTGCAGGATCTGGAAACCGGTCGCGTGCTCATCACCAGCCAGAATCACGGCTTCGCGGTCGATGAATCGACGCTGCCGGCCAATGCGCAGGTGACGCACCGCTCCCTGTTCGACGGCACGCTGCAGGGCATACGCCTGACCGATGCGCCGGTGCTGAGTTTCCAGGGCCATCCGGAGGCCAGCCCCGGCCCGCACGATGTGGATTATCTGTTTGATCGCTTCATCGAGATGATGGGTCGCTGAGCCATGCCGAAACGCACAGACATCAAAACTATCCTGATCATCGGCGCCGGTCCTATCGTGATCGGCCAGGCCTGCGAGTTCGATTACTCCGGTGCGCAAGCCTGCAAGGCCCTGCGCGAAGAGGGTTATCGCGTGGTGCTGGTGAACTCGAACCCCGCGACGATCATGACCGATCCGGAAACTGCGGACGCGACCTATATTGAACCGATCCGCTGGCAGACCATAGCGCGCATCATCGAGAAGGAACGCCCGGACGCACTGCTGCCGACGATGGGCGGCCAGACCGCGCTCAACTGCGCGCTGGACCTCGCGCGGCAGGGCATCCTGGACAAGTTCGGCGTGCAGATGATCGGCGCCAACGAGCATGCGATCGATCTGGCCGAAGACCGCCAGAAATTCCGCGACGCCATGACCGAGATCGGCCTCGGTTCCGCCTGCTCCGGCGTGGCGCACACGATGGAAGAAGCGCGCAAGATTCAGCTGGATATTGGCTTCCCGGTCATCATCCGCCCCTCGTTCACGCTCGGCGGCACCGGCGGCGGCATCGCCTACAACGTGCAGGAGTTCGAGGAAATCGTCACGCGCGGCCTCG
The DNA here is from genome assembly GCA_050740055.1 of Stenotrophobium sp. Taxonomy (GTDB): domain Bacteria; phylum Pseudomonadota; class Gammaproteobacteria; order Nevskiales; family Nevskiaceae; genus Stenotrophobium. The sequence goes on along the minus strand of JBOICL010000299.1, from coordinate 1,168 downwards.
ATCTTTCGCCCACCACCGAAGTCCTCATCGAGGAGTCGCTGCTGGGCTGGAAGGAATTCGAGATGGAAGTGGTGCGCGACCGCAAGGACAACTGCATCATCGTCTGCTCGATCGAGAATTTCGACCCGATGGGCGTGCATACCGGCGACTCAATCACGGTGGCGCCGGCGCAGACCCTGACCGACAAGGAATACCAGATCATGCGCGACGCCAGCATCAAGGTGCTGCGCAAGATCGGCGTCGAGACCGGCGGTTCCAACGTGCAGTTCTCGATCAATCCGGAAAATGGCCGCATGATCGTGATCGAGATGAATCCGCGCGTGTCGCGGTCCTCGGCGCTGGCGTCCAAGGCCACCGGTTTCCCCATCGCCAAGGTCGCGGCCAAGCTCGCGATCGGTTACACGCTGGATGAACTGCGCAACGAAATCACCGGCGGCATGACACCAGCCTCGTTTGAGCCGAGCATCGACTACGTTGTCACCAAGATTCCGCGCTTCACCTTCGAGAAGTTTCCGCAGGCCGATTCGCGCCTGACCACGCAGATGAAGTCGGTGGGCGAGGTGATGGCGATCGGCCGCAACTTCCAGGAGTCGCTGCAGAAGGCGATGCGTGGCCTCGAAACCGGCTCTGACGGCTTCGATCCGCACGTGGACGAATTCGGCGAAAAATCGCTGGCGCGCATCCGCGAAGAACTGTCCACCGCCCGCGCCAAACGGCTGTGGTTTGTCGGCGATGCGTTCCGTGCCGGCATGAGCGTGGATGAGGTTTATCGTCTGTCGAAGATCGACCCGTGGTTCCTCGATCAGATCGAAGAATTGATCCAGACCGAAAGCGAAATCGCCGGCCATAAAATCAGCAAGATCGAAGAAGCCGATCTGCGCCGCTACAAGCGGCTGGGCTTCTCGGATCGCCGCATTGCGAAGCTGATGAAGGTGAGGGAGGAGTCGGTGCGCACGCGCCGTCATAAGCTGGGTGTGCGGCCGGTCTACAAGCGCGTGGACACCTGTGCCGCGGAGTTTCCTTCGAGCACCGCCTATCTGTATTCGAGTTACGACGAGGAGTGCGAGGCCGCACCCTCGCAGCGCGACAAGATCGTCGTGCTAGGCGGCGGGCCCAACCGTATCGGCCAGGGCATCGAGTTCGATTACTGCTGCGTGCACGCCTCGCT
>JBOICL010000298.1:0-5568 GCA_050740055.1 Stenotrophobium sp. | reverse complement strand
TAGGGCTGGTTGGACGGCAGGATGGTGCTGTCCAGCGACTGGTAGTTCTGCACCGCGCCGGAGATGGTGTAGGCGATCGGCGCCTGGTAGATGAGGCTCGCGCTGCGATCGAGGTAGGACAGGGTGCTGGCATCGACGCCGGTGCCGAGGTCACTGAAGTAATTCGGGTCGCTGACATCGGTGAAGTTCACCTTCGCCGCGAGGCGGCTGTTGATCAGGCCCTGGTGATCGAATTCGAGCAGTCGCCGGGGCTCGCCGATGCTGCGGTCGTCGCGCAGGTACTGGTAGTCGAGGTTGCCTTCGCTCTGCGTGAACAGGTAGCGAAAGGCGGTATCGAGCTGGGTGCCGCGCTTGGACATGTAGCGCGGCGTGAGGGTGGCGTCGTAGTTGGGTGCGAGGTTGAGGTACAGCGGTACGCGCATGTCGAGACCGTTGTTAACGCTCTGCCCGATGGTCGGAAACAGCAAACCGCTGTGGCGCTTGTTGTCCAGCGGAAAGCGGAAATACGGCGAATAAAACACCGGCACGTTGTCCAGCACCAGGCGCGCGTTGGTGGCGGTGCCGATGCCCTCGTCGTAATTCAGCTTGATCTCGCCCGCCTTCACATACCAGGCGTTGGAACCCGGCGCGCAGGTGGTGTAGCTGACCTGTTCGATGTCGGCCGCGCCGGACCTGTACAGCGTGATGCGCTCGGCGGTGCCGCGCGCCGCGCGCGTAGGCAGAACGAACTGCGTGCCGCTGAAAGCGCCGCTCTGGGCGTTGAGATCGAAGTCCGCCTGCTGGCTCTGGATGGTCAGCAGATGCGAGCGGAACAGCGACTCCGCGCGCACCTTGACCAGCCGGTGCACGTCGTCGTAGTGCAGCGCCTGCGTGGAGAATTCCTTGCCGCCCTGCCTGAGCAGCACCGAGCCGAGCAGGGTGCTGAGGCCATCCTTCTCCAGTTCCACGCGATCGGCGGTGAGCACCACCGGTCCGTTCACCGGGCCGTCCGCCGGCAGCTCGCCGCCGAAGCTCATCTGCTGGCACATCGCGGGCTCCTTCGCGACTGGATGGCTGTCGCTGTCTGCCTGCGCGGCCGCCGTGCAGGCACAGAGCACCGGCAGCAGCAGGAATCTGAGGACGAGAGAAGGCAAGCGCGGTATCCAGGCAGGCAAGGCCGGATTTTCTGCTATTCCCCGCCGCGAGGTAAACCCGGATTTTAAATGTGCCGCCGCCGCTGGCGGCTGAACCGCGTCTGCGCGTAAGCTGCGCGCGAATTTAGAGACTGATGCCGCCGTGAACGATATCGACCTTGGCACCGACGCGCGCGCGCGCGCGGCCCGCGATTGGGCCTGCGCGCAACTGAAATTGCACGATGTTGTTTTCGCGCCGGCTTCCGCAGACGCCAGCTTCCGCCGCTATTTCCGCATCAGCGCGGGCGCGCGCTCCTGGGTGTTGATGGATGCGCCGCCGGAAAAAGAGAATTGCGCACCGTTCGTCCATGTCGCCGGCCTGCTGCACGAGGCCGGGCTCAACGCGCCGGTGATTCATGCACAGGATCTGGCGCAGGGATTCCTGCTGCTGTCCGATCTCGGCACGCAGACTTATCTGCACGTCATCAACGAGAACAACGCCGACGCGCTGTTCGCGCCCGCCATCGAGGCCTTGATCCGCTGGCAGCAGGCATCGCGTCCTGGCGAACTGTCGCCTTACGACGACGCGCTGCTGCGCCGCGAACTGGCGCTGTTTCCGGACTGGTACGTCACGCGCCATCTTGTACACCGTTTCACTCCCGCGCAGGTAGCGTTGTGGAGCGAAACGGAAAATCTGCTGGTTCGTCGCGCGCTGGCGCAGCCCCAGGTCTACGTGCACCGCGACTACATGCCGCGCAACCTTATGATCTCCGTGCCCAATCCGGGCGTGCTGGACTTCCAGGACGCGGTGTACGGCCCGATCAGCTACGACGTGGTGTCGCTGTTCAAGGACGCCTTCCTGTCCTGGCCGGAGCAGCGCGTGCAGACCTGGGCGCGGCAGTACTGGGAGCAGGCGCGCAAGGCGGGCTTGCTGGCCGGTGATGACTTCGGTGTGTTTTATCGCGACTTCGAGTGGATGGGCCTGCAGCGCCATCTCAAGGTGCTGGGCATCTTCGCGCGCATCAACTACCGCGACGGCAAGCCGCACTATCTCAAGGACACGCCTCGCTTCATCCGCTACGTGCGCGAGGCCGCGGCGCGTCACGCGGAATTGTCCGGGCTGCTGCGCCTGTTCGATGAACTGGGGTTGCAGGCATGAGGGCAATGATTCTCGCGGCTGGGCGGCAGCGACACGGTGCCGTGAGCGCAGCGAACGCGGGTGCGGGAGCTGGCGCAGGGCCTGCCGCCTTCGCGGCATTTCTGCGGTGTGTGATGTTGCAGAAGGTGATTTGGTGAAAGCGATGATCCTGGCGGCAGGCCGTGGAACGCGCATGCGCGAACTCACCGAGCACACGCCGAAGCCGCTGCTGGCGGTGCGCGGCAAGCCACTGGTCGAACATCATCTCGATAGTCTTGCGAAAGCCGGTGTGCGCGAGTTCGTCATCAACACCGGCTGGCTCGGCGAGAAGATCGAGGCGGCGCTGGGCAACGGCAAGCGCTGGAACGCACGCATACGATATTCGCACGAAGGCTGGCCCGCGCTGGAAACCGGCGGCGGCATTTACAAGGCACTGCCTCTGCTGGGCGAGGAGCCGTTCCTCGTCGTCAACGGCGATGTGTTCATCGAATGCGAATGGCGCGACTGGACCCGGCGCGGCCTCGCGCGCGGCGATCTGGCGCATCTCGTGCTGGTGCCGAATCCGGCACACAATCCGCGCGGCGACTTCGGCCTCGTCGCCTCGCGCATCAACGAGCGCGGATCGCAATACACGTTCAGCGGAATTTCGATCCTTGATCCGGCCTTGTTCGAGGGCTGCAGGCCCGGCGCTTTCAAGCTCGCGCCGCTGCTACGCAAGGCCGCGGACAAGGGCCTCGTGACCGGCGAACTGTTCACCGGCACTTGGTCGGACGTGGGCACACCAGAGCGTCTGAAACAACTGGAACTGAGGAAGAAAACATGATCAAGGTGCACAAGGCAGCGGACGGCAAGATCAAGCAGGTGGTCGAAGCCGGAGCCAAGCAGTATTTCGCCGACGAACAGCCGCCGGTGGGCGAGGATGCGGGGCCTAATCCGCATGACCTGCTCGACTCCGCGCTAGGCGTCTGCACCGCGATGACGGTGATGCTGGTGGCGCGGCGCAAGCAGTGGCCGCTGGACGATGTGCGCGTCGAAATCACGCGCGACGAGGACGATCAAACCTACCGCATGAACCGCAAGGTGGAACTGGTCGGCGCGCTGACCGATGAGCAGAAACAGTACCTGCTCGGCATCGCCAACAAGTGTCCGATCCACCGTGCGCTGCACAAGAAATTCGAGATCAGCACGGCCCTGTCAGGCTGATTTCCACTCCGTCAGCACGGTGTTCCACACCGTTAGCGAAAACAGCAGGGTGTCGTGGCCTTCGCCGGGCAGGATTTGTTCGCGGACATTGTTCGGATAATGCAGGCGCGAAGTGTCCTGCGGCTGGCAGACATTGTCGTGAGGCGACCACAGCGTGAGAAAGGGTACCGGGCAGTCGCGGGCCTGGTCGGCATTGAGTCCGGCGAGCCAGGTGCTGCCCAGCTTCATCTGGCCCAGGTTGGCTCCCCAGCGTGCCAGTTCGCGCGAAATGTAGACGCCGTGATGCGGGCTGCCGAGCGTGACCACGCGCGTGACGTGCTCCGCGCCGGATTTCTGCAGGTAGCGGCGGATCACCAGACCGCCCATGCTGTGGCCGACCAGCATGACCTTGTCCGCGCCGGTGCGCTGGCGCATGGCGGCGACGGCCTCATGCAGCTGCGCGGCATAGTCGTCGATGTTGCCGAGCACCGGATACAGCGAGATCGCCTGCATCGGCGCGCCAGCGCGATGCGCGAGCCAGCGCATCAGCGGTCGCCAGACGCCGGCGTTGCAGATGAAGCCGTGCACGAACAGGATCGGCGTGCCGGTGCCGTCGCGCCGCACGCACAAGGGCAGCGGCATGAGCAGGCCGAACATGCGGCGCATGGCGATCAGTTCGCGCAGGTAAGTCGTGCGGCGCTGGCTGGAGGTCTGCGGATACGCTGAGCGCAGCGCCTGCGGCTGCAAGCGCCGCGACGCGGCGAATCCCTTGGCGACAAACAGCATGTGACCTGCGATCAGTAGAATCAGCGGCACCGTCGCGAGCAGGACTGAGCCGTTGTGCCGCCACAGCCAGAACGCCAGCAGCAGCGCGGCGCCGTCGGTGGCCAGCGTCACGGCGAGATACACCAGCCACATGCGCGATTTTGATTTCACAGGTCTTCGCTCTCTATACGTTCTTCATCGTCGCCGTCTTCGTCTTCAAGCGCGGCGGCTTTTTCCAGGCGCTCGACGAAATCCTTGAGGATGCGTTCGCCCGCGCCTTCATTCGCCAACTGGTGCTCGATGGCGTTGCGCAGCGCTTCCACGTCGTAATGCTCGTCGTCCGGGTCGGTGATCTCGTCCACGTCGCCGGTTTGTTTCTGCCAGTTCTCCGCGATGGTCAGGAGCGCGGGCAGTTCCGGTTCGTCCAGATCCATCGACATGAAATCGAAGCGGTTGGAGACGCCGTCCCACAGCACCCACTGCGGTTCACGCGAGTCGAGAAAGGTGAGCACCGCTTCGGCGTAGACTGCGGCAAATTTATGAATCAGGGTTTGTTCCATCGGCAGATGTCGGATTTGAAAACAGGTTCGATGCGGGACTTGACCAGATTTTTTGCGTAGCGGTTCCGCGGAAAATCTCAGGCGTGCAGCACGCCGTGCGCCTGCTGATCGGCGTGGTAGCTGGAACGCACCATTGGCCCGCTGGCAACGTGAGAAAAGCCCATCTGTTCGCCAACCACGCGCAGGCGCTCGAACTCGTCTGGATGCACGTAGCGCGCCACCGGCAGGTGGTGCTTCGACGGTTGCAGGTATTGTCCCAGCGTCAGCATGTCCACCTTGTGCGCGCGCAGGTCGCGCATCACCTGCTCGATTTCTGCTATCTCCTCGCCGAGGCCGAGCATAAGGCCCGATTTCGTCGGCACTTCCGGGTGCAGGCCCTTGAAGCGCTTCAGCAGATCCAGCGACCAGTCGTAGTCCGAGCCTGGGCGCGCCTGCTTGTACAGGCGCGGGATGGTTTCGAGGTTGTGGTTGAACACGTCCGGCGGCGTGTCCTTGAAAATCGTCAGCGCCGGGTCCATGCGGCCGCGGAAATCCGGCACCAGCACTTCGATGGTCAGCTGTGGCGACAGCGCGCGCGCCTCGCGTATGCAGGCTGCGAAATGTGCTGCGCCACCGTCTTTCAGATCATCGCGGTCAACGCTGGTGATGACCACGTAGCGCAGTCCCATATCGCGAATGGTGCAGGCGAGGTTAACCGGCTCCTGCGCATCCAGCGCATTGGGCCGGCCGTGGGCGACATCGCAGAACGGACACCGCCGGGTACAAATGGCACCCATGATCATGAATGTCGCGGTGCCCTTGCCGAAGCACT
>JBOICL010000297.1:0-1307 GCA_050740055.1 Stenotrophobium sp. | reverse complement strand
GTTGAGGTAGCTCTTGGTCGCGGGCGCCGGGCCGATACACACGGCTTCGTCGGCGAGCAGCACGTGTTTCAACTCACGGTCGGCGGTGGAGTAGACCGCGACAGTCTTGATGCCCAGTTCGCGGCAGCAGCGCAGTATGCGCAGTGCAATCTCGCCGCGGTTGGCGATGAGGATCTTCTTGATTTCCTTCAGGCCCGAATCCCTGCAAAGCTACTGCGCTCGGCAGTTTGCGCGCTGGCGGTGCTCGCAATCCTCATTGACTTGCGTGTCAACTCCGGTTGCTGCGCTCCGGCAGCGCGCAAACTGCCTTCGCTCGCTACGCTTTTCAGGGACTCGGGTGTCGAGCCCATAGAGAAATTCGGCTCCATAGCCCGTTACTCGATCACGAACAGCGGCTGGTCAAACTCCACCGGGCGTTCGTTCTCGACCAGGATCTCGGCGATGACGCCGGACTTATCGCATTCGATCTGGTTGAGCATCTTCATCGCTTCGATGATGCACAGGGTCTGTCCGGCCTTGACCGCCTGACCCACTTCCACGAAGGGCTTGGCGCCGGGCGAGGGCGTGCGGTAGAAGGTGCCGACCATTGGCGACTTCACCACGTGGCGGGTCTCCGCCTTGGGCTTTTCGGCGGCGGGTGCGGGGGCAGGTGCGCTTGCCGGCGCAGCGGGCGCGGCTGCGGCTGCGCCCATAAACTGCGGCGCGGTCACGTATTGCGTCAGCGGGCCGGAATGGCGGCAGATGCGTACCGATTCCTCGCCTTCCTTCACTTCCAGTTCGGCGATGCCGGATTCCTGGACGAGGTCGATGAGGGTCTTGATTTTGCGTAAATCCATTTAGAGTCCCTTCTTATGCTTTGGCCGTGAGCCGTTCATGCGCGGCCTGCAGGGCCAGCCGGTATCCCAGCGGCCCAAGGCCGACGATGCAGCCCACGGCGATGTCGGAAAAATACGAGTGATGCCGGAACGGCTCACGGGTGAATACGTTGGACAGGTGTATTTCGATGAACGAGATGTTCACGCCCAGCAGCGCATCGCGCAGGGCGACGCTGGTATGGGTGTAGGCACCTGGATTGATCAGGATGAAGTGAATGCCATCGGCACGCGCCTGGTGGACGCGGTCCACCAGCAGGCCTTCCTGGTTGCTCTGGAAGCAATCGAGGTGATGACCGAGTTTTTGTGCTTCCTGCTTCAGGCCGGATTCGATGTCGGCCAGCGTTTTGGCCCCGTAAATACCGGGTTCGCGGGTGCCCAGCAGGTTCAGATTGGGGCCGTTCAGCAGCAGAATTTGGCTCAAGGCTTGCGCTT
>JBOICL010000296.1:0-13416 GCA_050740055.1 Stenotrophobium sp. | reverse complement strand
CGTTCACGCTTTGCCGTGATCCCGCCGGCCCGGCCGGCTTGCCCTTACCTTTGGCGACCACGCCCTGCGAGCAGGCGCCTTCGGCGATCTGCGTGATGCCGGCCGGGATGTCCACCATCAGCCAGTGCACGAACTCGCCGCGCGGCAGGCTGGCAGGAACTTCGCGGTCGTCCTGATTCACGTCGTCCGGCCGGGTTGGCGCATCCGTATCGATACAGGTGATGACAAAACTTCGCGTGCCCGCGGGGGCGTGGCTCCAGCTCAATTCCGGATTGCGGTTCAGCGACAGGATCACGTGCCCCCGCGGCGCTTTCACGCAAAAGGCGTAGCGGCCTGGAATCAGGCCGCCATCGTTGAAAGATTTGCTCGACAGTTTCATGACTTTTCCCGGCTAAAGTGCGCCGACTTTATACCCTGCGCGACCAGGCTTTCTCAACGCCGCCACGAAGACCCATGCCGAGCTTCACTAGCCCCTGCGAAAGGCGGTCGCTGAGACGCTGCCGCTGGCGATAGCTGATTTCATAGATATCGGCGTCCTTTGCGCGGGCGAGCAGGTAGTCGTCGCTGGTCTGTATTTCATCCACCAGCCGCAGGGTCAGTGCGCGCGTGCCGTACCAGTGCTCGCCTGTGGCAATTTTTTCCATGTCCATGCCGGGCCGGTTTTCGGTGACGAAGGATTTGAACAGCGCGTGGGTGTCTTCCAGTTCCTCCTCGAATTTGGCGCGGCCTTCGTCGGTGTTTTCCCCGAACAGGGTCAGCGTGCGCTTGTATTGCCCCGCCGTGTGCAGCTCGAAATCGACGTTGTGTTTTTTTAGCAGGCGGTTGAAGTTAGGTAATTGCGCGACAACGCCGATGGAACCGAGGATTGCAAACGGTGCCGCGATGATCTTGTCGGCGACGCAGGCCATCAGGTAGCCGCCGCTGGCCGCCACCATGTCCACCGCCACGGTTAGGCGGATGCCGCGTTCGCGGATGCGGGTCAACTGGGAAGCGGCGAGGCCATAGGCGTGCACCAGCCCGCCCTCGCTTTCCAGGCGCAGCAGCACTTCGTCTTCCTTGCGCGCGACCTGCAGCACGGCGCTGATTTCTTCGCGCAGGGCGGTGGCGGCGGTGGCATGCAGGTCACCATCAAAATTGAAGGTGAACAGGCGCGGCCGTGGTGACTGGCCATGCTTGAGCGCCTTGGCGCGCTTTTTCTCTTCGTTTTTGCGGGCCTTTTTTTGCTGCTTGAGTTGCGCATCGTCCAGTAATTCGTGGTTGAGGATATCGGCCATCTGTTCGAAGCGGTGGTTGATGCTCTTGACCTCGAGGCGTTCGTGTGCATGTTCGCGAGCGGCACGGACAAGAGAGACAAAACTACCGACGATCAGGGTGATGGCAACAACAAGGGTTACTGTTTTGGCTAGAAACAGCCCATATTGCATCAAAAAATCGATCACAAAATTACTCCAGAGCATGCGAACCCACATGGATTAAAGGCTTAGGCGGCAGGACTGTATGGCTGCGTCTGTAATATTTTCAAGGGCAGGGGGACGGTCTGCATTTACTTATGCACAGAAGCAGGTAGCCTACGGGGCGTGCCAATGTGTATCATTGCTACCTGTTGCTATGCAGTTTCGTCGTGTCGTCCACATCAGCTTCGGAGGCAAAAAATTTATGAATAATCTTTCTAGGGTGGCTATCTGTGTTCTTGCTGCTGGTGCCGCGCTGCCTGCTTTTGCACAGCAACAGACTGATGTGCAAATGAAACCGTATGCAGTCATCGACTATAGCCATGTGTTTGCGGATGACGTCCGCCAAAGCAGGGGTGGCAATGGCTTTGACCTGGGTGTTGGGACGGCGCTCAGCAAGCACTGGGGCGTGGAGTTGGACGGTTTCTACAACAAGTTCAGCGGCAGCCCCCACAGTTACCGCGAATACGGCTTCAAGGGCGATGGCCAGTATTATTTTTCCCGCGACCGCAAGTTCTCCCCTTACGCGGGCGTAGGTCTGGGCGGTATACAGACTGATGAAACGAACCAGGCGACCGTCAAGGCGCCGTTTGGCATGTTTGCCGATGCCGGCGTGGGCGCCAAGACCTTCTTTACCGTGGCGGGGCATGATGTTGGCGTTCGCGCCGACTTGCGTTATCGCTGGACCCGTCCAAGGCTTGAAAATGGTCCCTACACGCTCCGTGAACCCGTCCTGAGAGTAGGGTTGGTGCTTCCGTTTGATCTGCCTGCTCATCGAGCTGCTGCTGCCCCTGTTGTGGCAGCTGCCGCTATGCCAACAGCAGCGCCGCAAGCCGCAGCGCCGCCAAAACCGAAATGCGCACAGCCCGCTCCGCACGGTTTCAAGGTTGATGCCAATGGCTGCATCATTCAGCAGGACGTGGTTCTGCGCGGGGTGAATTTTGAATATAACTCCGACCGTCTGACCGCGCCCTCTCAGGAGACGCTGGATGAACTGGCGACGACCCTGAACGGCCAGCCCGAGTTGAACGTTGAGATTGCTGGTTATACCGACTCAAGGGGTTCCGCTGCTTATAACCTGAGACTGTCAAGGGAGCGTGCCGAGTCCGTGCGCAGTTACCTGATCAGCAAGGGTGTCAAGGGCTCCAGCCTCGTCGCCAAGGGCTATGGCAAGGCCAAACCGATTGCCAGCAACGACACCAACGAAGGCCGTACCGAGAATCGCCGCGTTGAGTTCGTGGTGCTGAACAAGCCGGCCGACCTGAAAGTGACTAGCGAGGGTTCGACCGAGCAGTCCAAGGCTGCCGCCGAGGAGCGTGCAAGGGCCAAGGCCAAAGCCAAGGTGGAGCACAAGAAGCACAAGAAGCACAAGCACAAGAAGTAAATAGCTGCTAGTAGGCCCAAGCGCCGGAGTCCGCTCCGGCGCTTTTTTATTGGGCCAGGGAGCGCAAACATCCGATACTACGGCTTTGATCAGGATGCTGTTTTTTCTGGCCATTTCGGCGCATGCGGTTTTCAGTTTCCGGGGTCCAGGCGGCAGATTTCAGGTATGAAGGCCTTATGGTTCCTTGAGATTTATTCACCGCATATAATCAGCCGGAAACTTCCCTGGCCTTTGCTCATCTCAAGCCTACGGCAATACAAAATCATGAATAAGCTGTCGCAAGCCGCCATCTGCTTTATTTTCGCAGTGTTTGCATTGCCCTCTTTCGCGCAGGGGAGCGACGAGATGCGGCCGCATCTTTCCATCAACTACGACCATGTCTTCCAGGATAAGGAACGCGCCAGCGGCAATGGCAACGGTTACTCGCTCAGCGCCGGCATGGCTCTCGACAAATACTGGGGCGCGGAGGTTGGCGGATTCTACGACCAGTTCCAGGCGGAACCCGTTAATAACGCCACCGGTTTCCCCGGCGCCAGCCAGTGGCGCTCTTACGGCATCAATTTCGATGCCTTGTTCTTTTATTCGCGCAATCCGGCCTTCTCGCCGTATACCGTCCTGAGCCTCGGCGCGATTCGCAATGATCTGAAAAACACGGGCGCCAGTTCTACTGATCCATTCGGTGCTTTCGGCGTCGGTTTCATGAAGTATTTCAAGGCAGGCAGCCATGATCTCGGCCTGCGCGCCGACGTACGCTACCGCTGGGCCGGCACGCGCGATATTGCCGGCATCGGCAGCTTAGGCGAGCCTGTGGTCAAGATTGGTCTGGTGATACCGCTCGGTGCGCAATGAACATGAGGGCCGGGTCACTGGCTCTGAGTCTGCTGCTAGGCTGCAATTGCGCGTTCGCGCAGCCGGCTATCCAAGCTGACCATGACGGCGACGGTGTGCCCGATTCCCTGGATGACTGCCCGTATACGCCGCATGGCGCCCGTGTCGATGCGCACGGCTGTGCCCTGGATGAGGATTTTGACGGCGTTGCCGATGGCATCGATCAGTGCCCCGGAACCGAGTTGGGTGCCCCGGTCGATCAATACGGTTGTTCGGCGGCACAGCGCAAGGCAATGGCGGAAAATCATCAGTCATTCCCCGTCCCTGCCGTTGCGCAACGGCACGCTCCCGAGCGTCCGGCCGTCCGGCGGGCGGCTCTGCTGCCGCCCTTGCCAAGCGTACCACCACCGTCGAGTGCGTCCGCTGCTGCGCCTGCCGCCACGATTCCCGAAGCCATTCCGCCTCGAATCACTGCTCCGGCCAAGCCTGCACAGGTGGAGAGGACCGCGGCCCAGCCCGTTCCGGTCGAGCCGGAATCACCTGCGTCCGCCGCCATAATCACCGAGGCACAACCGCCTCTCATCTATGCCGGGCCGCAGGTAGTCCAGCAGATCGTCTTCGCCAAACGCAGTTCGGATCTTCCGGCACAATCATTGGCCGAACTGCACAGGAGCAGTCCGCAGTTGCAGCGCGCGCTGCAACAGGATGCGCGCATGCGTGTCGAGGTGGTGAGTTACACGGATGTCAGCGGCGATGGTGCGCAGGCGGCGGATGTCGCCGACGCCCGTGCCTGGAAGGTGCACGCCGCGCTGGCGGCACTGGATCTGCCGGCAACGCGGCTGCGGGTGGTGATCCCCGCGCTCAACGACATTCCCTCCGCGCAGACGGCGGGCACGGTCATCATCCGGCTGCGGCGCGGACGCGATTGACTAGGGTTGGGATTCGGCGAGCCGGCGCAGCAACGCGATATGAGCCGGTGCATCGTTGAGCGCAGGGATATAGCGCAAAGCCTCGCCACCGGCATTGCGGAATCCCGCACCGTAGCGGATCACGACTTCTTCCAGCGTCTCCAGGCAATCCGCCGGAAATCCGGGGCAGATCACGTCGAGTTTCCGGGTGCCATTCGTGGCGAGCTTGACGATGACCTCATCGGTATACGGTTTCAGCCACGGCAGCGCACCCAGGCGGCTCTGGTAGCACAGTGACCATTCGCCTTCGCGCAGTTGCAGCGTCTGTGCCAACAGTTGCGCGGTCTCCTTGCATTGCTGATCGTAGGGATCGCCCGCATCCACGCACTGCTGCGGCAGCCCGTGAAAGGACATCAGCAAGTGATCGCCGTGGCCATGCGCCTGCCAATGTGCTCGCACGCTGCTGGCCAGCGCGGCGATGTAACCGGGATGATCGTGGTAGCCGTTGATGGTGCGCAGTTCCGGTAGCCAGCGCCGCGTGCCGAGTTCGCGGAACACGAGGTCCAGCGCCGCTGCCGTGGTAGTGGCGGAATACTGCGGAAAGAGCGGCAGCACAACGATGCGCCGCACCGCCTGCGCGTCCAGTTCGGCGAGCGCGGCGGCAATGCCGGGGCTGCCGTAGGTCATGCCCAGCACCACCGGAATTTCCGCGCCCAGTTCCGCGCGCAGCTTTGTGGCCTGCGCCTGCGAGATGGCTAGCAGCGGCGAACCCTGATTGGTCCACACCGAAGCATAGGCACGCGCCAGCCGTCGCGGACGAAATGGCAGGATGAAGCCGTACAGAACCGGGTACCACAGCACGCGCGGCGCTTCGACCACACGCCGGTCCGAGAGGAATTCGCGGAGGTAGCGGCGGATGGCGGCGGGAGTCGGCGCGTCCGGTGTGCCCAGGTTGATCAGCAGTACGCCGGTCTTGCGCGCTCCGGTTGCCGGCATGGCTCAGCGGATTTCGGTGCCGGCCAGCGCGCTATGCGTGCGCGAGTAGCCGAAATAAATCAGCAGCCCGACGATGAGCCAGACGCCGAAGGCTTCCCAGGTGAGCTTCTGAAGATAGGTCATGAGCCAGATGGAGAAGCCGATGCCGAGCGCCGGGATCAGGGGCGAGAACGGTGTCTTAAACGGGCGCTTGAGATCGGGCCGGGTACGGCGCAGCACGACCACGCCGGCGCAGACCACGGTGAAGGCGCCGAGCGTGCCGATATTGGTCAGCTCGACCAGGTTGCCCAGCGGTACGAAACCGGCGAGGCAGAAGATGACGATGCCGCTGAGCGTGATGCAGCGCACCGGGCTACCGCTGACCGGATTGACCTTGGCGAAGAACTGCGGCAACAGACCATCGCGCGCGATCGCGAAAAACACGCGCGTCAGCGCGTAGTAGAGCACCAGCATCACCGTGGTCAGGCCGGCGATGGCGCCCAGCGAGACGACGCCTGCGGCCCAGTTCTGGTGGATTTGCAGCAGCGCGAACGAAACCGGCGAAGGCACGTTGAGCTGGTCGTAATGGATGATGCCGGTGAGCAGCGCGGAAACGACGATGTAGAGCACGGTGCAGATCGCCAGCGAGCCGACGATGCCGATGGGCAGGTCGCGTTGCGGGTTGCGTGTCTCTTCCGCGGCGGTGGAAACGGCGTCGAAGCCGATGTAGGCGAAGAAGATCATCGATGCGCCGGCCATCACACCGTGGACTCCGAAATGGCGCACGCCATCGGCATCGGTGGTCATCGGCGGGATGAAGGGATGCCAGTTGCTGGTGTCCACGTGGAAGCTGGCAACGCCGATGAAGATGGCGATCGCGACCAGCTTGATGACCACCATGACCGCGTTGAAGCGCGCGCTGACCTTGGCGCCGGTGACCAGCAGGGTGCCCAACGTGACAATGATCAGCGTTGCGGGCAGGTTGATGATGCCGGGCGATTTGGGGTCGAAGGGGCCGTGCTGCAGGATATCCGGCAGGCTGTAACCGATCGATTGCAATGCGGTGTTGACATAGCCCGACCAGCCGACCGAGACCGTCGAGACCGACACGGTGTATTCCAGGATCAGCATCCAGCCGATGACCCAGGCCGGCAGTTCACCGAGGGCGGCGTAGCCATAGCCGTAAGCGCTGCCCGCGCCGCCGACCGAGGCCGCGAGTTCCGCGTAAGACAGCGCGGCGCAGGCGCAGGCGATGCCGGCAACGATGAACGACAGCACCACGGCGGGACCGGCCTGCACGGCGGCGGCGATGCCGGTGAGCACGAAGATGCCCGCGCCGATGATCGCGCCGATGCCGAGCAGGGTCAGGTCCATCGCGCCGAGCACGCGTTTGAGGCCGGTGGCGGCGTTCGGATTGGCGTCTATTGCCTTGGTGCGGAACAGGCTCATCGGTGCTTCTCTCCCCGGTTTGATGGCTGCGTTGTGGTCACCCGCTCTGCCGCAATTCTCTAGCGAACGTGTTATTAAATATTGATATAATTTAAATTATATCAATATAAAATCACATCGTGTCTATGGAATCCGCGCAGAGCGGGTGGCGCGATTATGCAGGAATCGGGGCGCGTTTAGGCCCGCAGAATGAATCCGGCTAGAGTGGATGTAGCGGCCGCAGCCGCGCCGCTCATTCGCCCGCGGCGACAGCGCCGTGCGCCACCGTGCGTTTGCACAGCATCACTACGCCGATCATGGCGAAGCAGATCCAGCCGGAAATCCAGAAGTAGTCCAGCGAGGACATCAGGTAAGACTGGTTGATCAGTTCGTGCGTGAGCGCCGCCACCGCCTGCGTATCGCTCAGGCCCATCGCGTGCAGGCCGCTGATCGCCTGCTGCAGATTGGGGTCGTAGACGCTGCTGGCTTCCACCAGCCGCGACTGGTGGAAGGTGGCGTCGCGGTCCCAGAAAGTGGTGGTGACGGAGACGGCGAAGCTGCCCGCTGTGATGCGCAGGAAGTTGGACATGCCGGAAGCGGCGGGGATGCGCGAAGGTTCCATCCCCTGCAGCGAGATCGCCACCAGCGCGATGAAGAAGGTGCCCAGGCCCAGGCCCTGCACCAGCAGCGGCGCGGCAAAGTCGGCGTAGGTCGCCTCGGCGTTCAGTTGCGCGCGCATGTAATACGAGATGCCGAAGGTGACGAAGGCGAATACCGCGAACCAGCGCGCGTCCCAGCGTTGCAGATTTTTGCCGACGAAGGGCGAGATCAGCACCGCGACCACGCCGCTGGGCGCGGCGACCAGGCCGGCCCAGGTCGCGCTGTAACCGATCTGCGTCTGCAGCCACAGCGGCAGCAGCACGCCGTTGCCGAAGAACACCGCGTATCCCAGACAGATCGCGATGGTGGACATGGTGAAATTCCAGTTCTTGAACAGCGACAGATCAACGATCGGATGCTCTTCGGTCAGTTCCCAGATCATGAAGGCGATGAAGCCG
Organism: Stenotrophobium sp.; assembly: GCA_050740055.1. GTDB lineage: Bacteria > Pseudomonadota > Gammaproteobacteria > Nevskiales > Nevskiaceae > Stenotrophobium. Next base: position 5,384 of record JBOICL010000296.1, on the reverse strand, counting down.
ACTGCGCTTGTCAGCGCCAGCAGCGTGATCTGAGTCGAGGCGAACCAGTCCAGCTGCTTACCGCGGTCGAGCAGGATTTGCAGCGTGCCGACCCAGATCACCAGCAGGCCCAGGCCGACGCTGTCGATCGGCAGCTTGCGCGTCGGCGTCTCCATCTTGTTCATGTAGCGCCAGCAGAAGAAGGCCGAGAACGCGCCGACTGGCAGGTTGATGAAGAAGATCCACGGCCAAGACCAGTTATCCGAGATGTAGCCGCCGAAGATCGGCCCGCAGATCGGCGCGATCAACGTGGTCATCGACCAGATCGCCAGCGCCGTGCCGCGTTTCTCCGGCGGGAAAATCGACAGCAGCAGCGCCTGCGAACCGGGAATCATCGGGCCGGACACCGCGCCCTGCAGGATGCGGAAGGCGATCAGCGACTCGATGCTCCAGGCCATACCGCAGAGGAACGAGGCGATGGTGAACATCGTCACCGAAAAAACGAAGGTGCGCACCACGCCGTAGCGCTGCATCAGCCAGCCGGTCAGTGGCACCGACACGCCGTTGGCCACTGCGAACGAGGTGATGACCCAGGTGCCCTGATCCGGACTGACACCGAGATTGCCGGCGATGGTCGGGATCGAGACATTGGCGATGGTGCTGTCCAGCACCTGCATGAAGGTGCCGAGCGCCAGCGCCAGGCAGGTGATCGCCCGGTCGCTGGGAGCCAGTGTCGCGGTGTTGTTCACGGGACGCCGTGCGCCAGAGTTATTGTTTGGCGCCTGCGTTGGCGCGGATGATTTCGGCGATGTGCGCCTCGGTCTGCGCGTCGCCAGCGTCATCGCTAGGACGCACCGGCTGCGGCGTCGCGCGCACCTGCGTCGCCATCAGCGGGCCGGAGCTGTCGTGCACATCCACGTTCGCGGTCATCGACAGGCCGACGCGCAGCGGATGATCCGCCAGCTCTTTCGGATCGAGCGCGATGCGCACCGGGATGCGCTGAACGATCTTGATCCAGTTGCCCGACGCGTTCTGCGCAGGCAGCAGCGCGAAGGCGGAGCCGCTGCCGGCGGCGAGACCTGCCAGTCGGCCGTGATACGCAACATCGCTGCCATAGAAGTCCGCGTGCAGCGTCACCGGCTGGCCCACGCGCATGCGTTCGATCTGCACTTCCTTGAAATTCGCATCGACCCAGACATCGTGCAGTGGCACCACCGCCAGCAGCGGCGTGCCCGGCGCGATGTGCTGGCCGAGCTGCACGCTGCGCTTGGCGACGACGCCGGAAACCGGCGCCTGCAGCTTGGTGCGACGCAGCGCCAGCGCTGCGTTGCGCACCGCGTCGGCGGCGCGTAGCACCTGCGGATGGTTCTCGACGGTGGTGCCCTCGGTCTGCGCCTGCGTGGCGTTGAGCTGCTCGCGAGTCGCGGCGAGACTGGCGCGCAGTTCGGTAACGGCGTCGCGTGCGTGCGCGAGTTCCTCGGCGGAGACCGCGCCGTCCTTGACCAGCGCCTGGCGGCGCTGGAAATCGTTCTCGGCGCGCTTCAGGGTGGCGTCCTGCGCGCTGATCTGCGCGCGCAACTGGCCGCCCTGCGCGAACAGGCCGCGCACCTGGCGCACCGCTCCCGCGAGATTCGCCTCCGCAGTGGTCATCGCCACTTGCGCATCAGCGGGATCGAGCAAGATCAGCGTCTGGCCCTGGGTGACGCTCTGTGTGTCATCGGCGTTCACCGCGATCACCGTGCCCGGCACTTCGCTGGTGACTTGCACGAGATCCGATGCCACGTAGGCATCGTCGGTGAATTCAAAGTTGCGGTCGTAAACGTACCAGTGCGCGGCCCAGAGAACGGCACCGATGATGACGATGACGGCAAGGGCGATCAGCCCATTGCGGCGCCGGGAACCATTGGAGCCATTAGAGCCATTAGTTTTTGGGGGTGTGTCGGCGGTCATGAGGAGGCTCCGGTGAGCGCGTGATGATTGTTGGGATCGAAGCTGCCGCCCAGGGCGAGCAGCAAGGTGACGCGGGCGACGGCCTGCGCTTCGACGAGTTCCACCTGCGTGCGCTGCGCGGCGAGCACACGGGTTTGCGCGGCCAGCACGGCGAGCCGACCGGTGAGGCCCTCGCGGTAGCGCGCCTGCGCGATGCGCAGGGCGTCTTCGCTGGCGGCCAGCGTCTGCAGGTTCTGGCCGATCTGCTGGCGGCTGGAAGCGATCAGGCTGAGCTGGTCCGCAGTCTGCTGCACCGCCTGCAGCACGGTGTCGTTGTAGGCGGCGATGGCGGCATCGACATCGGCGTGCGCAGCGCGGTAACCGGCCTTGAGCTGGCCCGACTCGAATAGTGGCAGGTGAATCGCCGGACCCGCGCCGTAGGTGCGCGCGCCGGACTGGAACAGGTTATTCAGACCGATCGCGCCCAGCCCGGCGAAGGCGCTGAGGTTGATGTCCGGGTAGAACGCGGCTTTCGCGGCGGCCTCGCCGTGGCTGGCGGCGTCCACGCGCGCACGCGCAGCGAGCACATCCGGGCGCCGCGCCAGCAGGTCCACCGGCAGGTGATCCGGCAGTTTCAGCGTAGCGCCGAGATTGAGGCGCGGACGCTTGATGCGCGCATAAGTATTCGCGCCGTTGCCGCTGATTGCCGCGAGACGGTGCACGGCCAGCGCAATGCCGACCTCGCTCTGCATGCGCGACAGGCGCGCCTGCGACACGCCGGCTTCGGCCAGCCGCAGATCGCTTTGGGTATCGAGGCCGGCGCTCAGCCGCTCATGCGCAAGCTTGAGGATGTCCTGCTGCTGCGCCTCGGTCTGCGCCGCGATGTCGGCGAGGGCGTAGGAGCGGTAAAGATCAAGATAGGCTTGCGCCAGCGCACCGGCCAGCGCGAGGCGCGCGTTTTCCACGTCCAGCACTGCCGCGCGCGTATAAGCGCGGTTCTGTTCGATCACCGCTGCCTGCCGCCCGAAGAAGTCCAGGTCCCAGGCGAGATTGACCGTCAGCCCTCCGCGCCAGTAATGGCCGCCGCCCAGCGGCGGAGGGAAGATGTCCTTCTCCGGGAACCGTTCATAGGTTTCCTGGCCATCGAAGCTCAGGCCGGGATTGGCCGCTGCGGTCGCGGACTGCGTCTGCGCCTGCGCCACACGCACACGTGCCATGACTTCGGCGAGGCGCGGGTTGGTGGCCATTGCTTCGCCGATCAGCCGGTCCAGTTGCGGATCGCCAAACGTGCGCCACCAGCCGTTTGCGGTGCTGGCCGCCGCCTGACCGTTGAGTCCCAGCGCGGTGTTGTTGAGCAGCGTCGCCTGCGGCGGAACCTTAGGCGGCAACACGCAGCCCGCCAGCGCAAGGGTCAGCGATGACGACAGCGCGATCAGTCGAATTTTCATGCGGGACTCCACAGAACTAGGTGCCAGCGCTCGTTTGCAGACGGCCGAGCAGTTTGCCGAGCAGGCGCGTCAGTTCCGCGACTTCGGCGACGCTGAATTCCTCCAGCGCCCAGTTGAGTTGATCGGCGACCAGCGGAATCAGGGATTCAACGGTTTCGCGGCCCTTGTCGGTGAGGTGTAGCTGCACCACGCGGCGGTCTTCGGTGCTGCGCCTGCGCTGGATTAGTTCGCGTGCTTCGAGCTGGTCGATGAGGCGCGTGAGGGCGCCGCTGTCGTGCCGGTAATCGCGGCAGATGTCGGTGGCGGTGAAGCCGAGTTCGTCGCGCGCGTACATCAGCACAACCCACTGCATGAAGGTGAAGCCATGCTCCGCGAACGCAGCCTCGATGCGGTCCATCATCAGGCCGTGGGCGCGCTTGATGAGGTAGCCGATGCTGGTGCGTGCGCGGTATTTGCTGGCGCTATAGTGTTTCATACCTGCTTAAACAATGATTGCCTAAGCAGATATTAGCAAAAATCAATCCGCCTTGAATAGAGTGGAGGGAAACGCGCGCTTACTTCAGGTCGAGACCCAGGAAGATGCCGAAATCCGGCGAAGCGCCGTAGTTGGCCTTTTCCTGGAAGCCGAAGTTGACTGTTTTGGTCTCGCTCAGGCGGTAGCTGCCACTGACCGTGAGCGGCACGCCGATGTGCACGAGCGTCGCCGTCGCACTGTCGCGATAGGGTGCCGCGTGCGCATAGACCTGCACCTGCGCTGTGAATCGTTCGGTCACGCGGTAGCCCAGCGCCACCGAGGCGAACGGCAGCCAGTGCTCCTGCTGCGCGGGCAGGATGTCGCCGGTGCCGGTGTAGCTCAGACCCGCGCTGCCCAGCAGCGACCAGTCGCCGGTGTTGGGCACGCGGCCGTCCAGCCACAGCGCGCCGCCCCAGGCGCCGTTGCCGGCCAGAGAGCTGCTGCGGCCCGTCGGCAGCTTGACCATGCCACGCAGCGCGAGGCTGTCACCGAGGCGCCTGCCGGCATTGATCTGGATGTCGCCGAAGCCCTTGCTGGACTGCTCCGCGTCGAGCAGGGTCTGGCCGTTGCGCGAATACTGGTAGAGGTAACGGTTGCGCGGGGCGTCGCCGCGGCCCGCGTTGGGCAGGCTGAAGAACCGGTGCCAGCCCTCGATGGTGCTGTCGAGATAGCCGCCACCCTGGATCAGCAGCGGGACAAACACGCCTGCGTCCCAGCCCTTGCCAAGGCCGATGCGGAAATCGGACGCCAGCCGCGTCACTTCTCCGTCCACGACGATGGCCTCGTCCGGATCGGTGCGCGCGTAGTACTCGTTGCTGGTATCGAGTTCCAGCCGGGTTTGCGTCGTGCCCGACGCGAGGATGTCCGGGCGTCCGGTGGAGGGCAGGGCGAAGCCGCGCACCAGCGCGCCCTGTTCAACCGGCGGCGGCTGATCGGCGAGCGCCACCGAAGTCGACAAGGCGGTGCAGGCCAAAGCCAGGGCGCGGCAGACGTTCATGGGCCATCCTCAGCAAAAAGCCCCACGTGTACTGGGGCTTATGCGTTATTGGTAGGCGCGATTGGACTCGAACCAACGACCCCTTCCATGTCAAGGAAGTGCTCTAACCAGCTGAGCTACGCGCCTGCTAAACGGGGCGCGAAGAATACCGGCGCGGGCTGCACGAAGCAAGCAAAATTGACCGCTGCGCGTCGGGATATGAGCACCCGCTCTCAGCTTGATGTGAAGCATTGATGTGCTATTATGTATTATTATTATTTAATAATTAAATATATAATCGCAGTGCATTCAATTAAATCCATGAGAGCGGGTGACAGGCTGACGGCCTGACAGGCAGATCAGCCCGGATGCAGAATCATCTGTTCGCGCGCGCGCCGCAACTGGTCGCGTTTCTGCGCGGCCTGCTCGAACTCCAGGTTTTGCGCATGCTGGCGCATTTCCTTTTCGAGCTTGGCGATGAGCTTGGTCAGCTTGTCGGGCGGCATCACCTCGTAATTGGTGCCGGCCTCAGCGGCCT
>JBOICL010000295.1:0-28056 GCA_050740055.1 Stenotrophobium sp. | reverse complement strand
ATTATTTATATATTATTTATATATTCAATAAAAAATAACATTCTCTCCAGGCAAAACCGCAGAGCGGGTGACGTGATCCTGTTCGACTGAACCGATAAGCAACTTTAAGGAGAACCACGATGCCTGCGCATAGCTGCCATCCGATTGCCCCGCACAAGAAGCTCCGCGTCCCAGACTGGTATGTGTCCACGCTGATGCTGGAGCGCGCGCTCGACGCGATCCTGCGGCGCATCAAGCTGGACCGCAATCACGACATCCCCTATCTGGCCGGTTATAGCCTCGACGGCAAGACCATCTACATCGATCGGCATCTGCCCGAGACATTCAAGTTCCGCGGCAGGACGGTGTCCGTCGATCGCTACCTGATCCTGCACGAAACCGTCGAGAAAACCCTGATCGACCAACTGGACCTGCACTACCTGCACGCCCACCAGATCGCTACGCGCGCCGAGCAGGCCGCCGTGCGCGGCGATCAAATAGAGTGGCGCGCCTACGACCGCTTCATGCAGAAATTCGTCAAGACCATCGGCGACGAACGCCTGCAAAAAGTGCCGGCGAATCTCGATGAAAAACCCTACCGCGACGAGCACGACAAGGAACTGATCGCGCGCATGGAAAAGGCCGAAGGGAAAAAGCCCAAACCCGCACGCAAGGCGGCTGCTAAGAAGCGCTGAAAAAGACTGGTGGTGATGAGTGGAATCGAACCACCGACCTCAGCAATATGAGGGCAATTCTGTACAATCGCCCGTTAAGTAGATGTCAGGTAACTAACTGATTCTAAATGAGTAAAGTACGCTGGCAGCCGAAGCCACTATGTCAGTTACAGTCACAAAAAGTCCCAAGAGTCCCACCAAAGTCCCACCACATACCGACGCATATGTCCTGATCCATCCAACATCAAACCAGGCATATTTGTTGGCCGTTAGCTGATCGAATGGCAGGGCATGAACTGCCGCGGTTATTGCGCCCGAGGTGCGGCCAGTGTATTCACGTGGCCTCCGGAACTAGGAGCGAGACCGTAGGGAAATAGTTTTTGTAGCGACGCGCGTCGCGTGTCAGGATCGCGCAGCCCAACAAGGCTGCGTGGGCGCTGATGAAAAAGTCAGACAATACGGCGTTCCGGGTGCTCCAGCTGAGGGTGGTGGCGTCGAAGCCTGCCGCCAGGGTGGAGGGGGATGCGCAGTTGCATCCCACCGGCTCCACCCGGCAACGATCACCGTTCCAGCACCTCGCGGAACACATCGGGCCTCTGGGTGGCAATTGTCAACAAGGCCCGTGCCGCGCCTGACGGCCTGCGGCGCCCTTGCTCCCAATCCTGAAGCGTCCGTGTAGAAACGCCCAGCACAGAGGCAAAGCGCGTCTGTGAAAGCCCGGTGCGGGCTCTCGCGGCAGCCGGACTTTCGTCCGTAATAACCTGTTCGCTCTCGACAGTGCCGTCCCGCAGCGAGATGCGCCGCAGGATTTTTCCATCCTTGCGCGGGAGAAACTCGGTCTTGCGTGCCCAGCGGCCCGCCCTCATATCCCGGACAGCCTGCAGCAGTTCCGCATTCAGATCACGCTTGCGCTCGAACTCGGCGAGCGCCTTGCCGGTCAGCTTAGCCATTGAAAACCTCCTTGAGTGCCCGGAGCGTGGCGGGCGAAATATTTTCCATCACGTTTTTGGCGTAGAGCGTCACCAGCACAATCTGCCCGTTCGCCAGTCTCACAAAATAGATCACGCGCAAACCGCCTCGTTTCCCACGGCCCTCTGCAGCCCATCGCAATTTCCGGCAGCCGCCGCAGCCAGGAATGACATCGCCCGAATCAGGGTGTTCGATCAGGTGGTTTTGCAGCGCGGCGAAATCTTCGTCGTCCAGATAGACTTCACGAACCTTGGCGAAAGTGGGCAGCTCAATAAACGTGAACATGAGTTAATATACGTCATTGCCGTATATAAAGTAAACCCTGATCCGCGGCGAATATCAACGAACAGTTCAATCGACAGCGCGGCAAACATTCGGATCGCGTGTTTACGCTGGATGGAAAGCCGCTCACGAAGATTTACAACTCAGCCTGGAAGCGAACACGACGCGATGCGGCGGGCATGTACAAAGAGAAGATCGGCGAGGACTGTCCTGCAGGATTCGCCATCATCCGCGTGCATGACTTGAGGCACACTTTCGGCAGGCGTCTACGAGCGCTGGGTGTATCGCTGGAAGACCGGGAAGACTTGCTGGGGCATGCTTCAGGGCGGATGACCACGCATTACTCGGCAGCAGAAACTGGCCAGCTAATGCGAGCGGTGGAGAAATTGGTGGAACTGGAGTCCCACCAAAGTCCCACCGTCACTGTCTTGAGAGCGATTAAAGCTGCTCGGAATGATACGAAAAAAGTGTTTGAAAGCAGCAAGTTAGAAATTGGTGGTGATGAGTGGAATCGAACCACCGACCTCAGCATTATGAGTGCCGCGCTCTAACCGTCTGAGCTACATCACCACGTAGGGGCGCGGATTGTAAGGAAAACGGTCACAGCCGTCGAGCTTTACGGCTGCCCGCGCGCGGCCTCAGCGGTAGAGATAATCGCGCGTCAGCGGCAGGCGGTCGAGGTTGCGCGTGAGTTGCGCATGAAACACAGCCAGTCCGCCCCAGCGGAAGGCGGCTTCGCAGGATTGCAGGTAGAACGTCCACATGCGGCAGAACTTTTCGCCAAGGCGCGCCGACATGTCGGTGCGGGATGCCTGGAACCGGCGATGCCATTCGGCGAGTGTTTTTGCGTAGTGCAAGCGCCAGACTTCAAAGTCGTTGAGCAGGAGTCCGCTGGGCTCGATGGCACTGAGCATTTCCGAGGCAGCGGGCACGTAACCGCCGGGAAAAATGTATTTGCGGATCCACGGATTCGCGCGTCCGGGCGGGCGCAGGCGGCCGATGGAATGCAGCAGCATGGTGCCATCGGGCTTGAGCAGTTCACGGGCCTTGTCGAAGAAGGTGCGGTACTGCGGGCGGCCGACATGTTCAAACATACCGACGCTGACGATGGCGTCGAACTCGCCCTGCGTCTTCCGGTAGTCCTCCAGCCGGAATTCCACCTGGTCCGTCAGCCCGCGCTCCTGCGCGCGTTGACGCGCCACGGTGAGTTGTTCGGAAGACAGGGTGGTGCCCACGACGTGCGCGCCATGATGCCTTGCCAGGTAGAGCGCAAGGCCGCCCCAGCCGCAACCGATGCTGAAGATCTTGGCGCCGGGTTTCAGGTTCAATTTTCGCGCGATGTGCGCGCACTTTGCCTGCTGCGCTTCTTCCAGCGTCATGCCGGGGCGCGGAAAATAGGCGCAGGAATAGTGCATGTCCTCGTCGAGGAAATAGCGGTAGAGCTTCGCATCCAGATTGTAGTGATGCGCGGCGTTGCTCTCGCTGCTGTGTGGGGTGTTGCGTTCGAGAAAGCGCGCCATTCCGAGCTTGAGACTATTCAGCAAGCCGTGACTGAACTCGCTCTTGCCCAGCAGGCGCATGCAGACTTCGAGCACCGGCATGAGTTCGCCATTCTCCGGCTCCCACGCGCGATCCATATAGGTTTCGCCGAGCCGCAGGGCCGGATTGGCGAGGATGTTCCAAAGGGTCGATTGGTCGCGCAGCTTGATGCGTGCGTGAGGTTCACCGCGGCCCAGAGTCCATACTCGGCCATCGGGGGCGGCTAGCTCTAGTGTAGCGCCCTGGAGTTCCCGCCCGTACCAATTGAGCAGTGTCTGCATGCCTCATATATAAAGCACGCACTGCGTATCATGCAAGGCAGCGGGATTGCGCCGCTGCCCTCAGACGTTGAAGCGGAAGTGCATCACGTCGCCCTCATGGACGAGGTACTCCTTGCCTTCAAGCCGCCACTTGCCCGCTTCCTTGGCGCCGGCTTCGCCCTTGTACTGGATATAGTCGGTGTAGCCGATGACTTCCGCGCGAATGAAGCCTTTCTCGAAGTCTGTGTGGATCACGCCGGCCGCCTGCGGCGCGGTGGCGCCGGTTTTCACCGTCCACGCGCGCACTTCCTGCACGCCGGCGGTGAAGTAGGTTTGCAGGCCGAGCAGCCTGTAGGCGGCGCGGATCACGCGGTTGAGTCCAGGCTCTTCGAGGCCGAGATCGGCGAGGAACACCGTCTTGTCGGCCTCGTCGAGCTGGCCGATCTCGGCTTCGATGGCGGCGCACACCGGCACGACATCGGCGCCGTCCTTCTTCGCATAGTCCTGCAGGCGTGAGAGATACTCGTTGCCATTCCTCAGCGCCGCTTCGTCGACGTTGGCGATGTACAGCGCGGGCTTGGCGGTGATCAGCATCAGGTCGCGGATCAGCAGTTTTTCTTCCGGTTCCAGTGCCATGGCACGCACCGGAGCGCCGGTATCGAGATGCGCCTGCACGCGCTTGAGCAACTCGTGCCTGGCGATGGCGTCCTTGTTGCCGGTTTTGGCATTCTTGCCGGCACGCTCGGCGGCCTTGGTCACGGTGTCGAGGTCGGCCAGCGCCAGTTCGGTATTGATGATCTCGACATCGCGGATCGGGTCGACGCCGCCGACGACATGGATGATGTCGTCGTTGGCGAAGCAGCGCGTGACATGCGTGATCGCGTCCGTCTCGCGGATGTGCGCGAGAAACTGGTTGCCCAGCCCTTCGCCCTTGCTGGCGCCGGCGACGAGGCCGGCGATGTCCACGAACTCAACGGTCGCAGGCAGGATGCGCTGCGGCTTGACGATGACCGCCAGCGCGTCGAGGCGCGGATCGGGCACGCCAACCACGCCGACGTTGGGGTCGATGGTGCAGAAGGGATAGTTCTCTGCCGCGATCTGCGCCTTGGTCAGCGCGTTGAACAGGGTGGACTTGCCGACGTTCGGCAGTCCGACGATGCCGCATTTGATGCCCATGGTGACTCCGTGAGACGTGAGACGTGAGACGCAAGCGATCCGATGACTGCTGTTACGCCGAAGGTTTCACGAGCTATGTAATTGGTGAACCGCCTTGTCCCAGGTCTGTGCCAGCCAGACCGGAATCGCGGCCGTGGCCGCGATAATCGCATCGTTGATCAGCTGTTCGTCCGCCTTGCCCGGTCGGCCCAGCACGTAATCGAGCACCTGGTCCTTGTTGCCGGGATGGCCGATGCCGATGCGCAGGCGCAGATACTCCGCGCCGAGGTGCTGGTGCAGCGAGCGCAGGCCGTTGTGGCCGCCGTGGCCGCCGCCGGCCTTGAGCCGCACGCTGCCCGCGGGCAGGTCCAGTTCATCGTGCGCGATCAGGATGTCTGCCGGCGCCAGCTTGTAGAACTGCGCCAGCTTCTGCACCGATTCGCCGCTGAGGTTCATGAACGTGGCGGGTTTCAGCAGCAGCACATCGGCATCGCCGATGCGGATGCGCGCCAGCTCGGCCTTGAATTTCGGCTCCATGCGAAACGCGCCGCGGTGCTGCGCGGCGAGGCAGTCGGCAAACCAGAAGCCGGCATTGTGGCGCGTACGCGCGTATTCCTGGCCTGGATTGCCGAGTCCGACGATGGCGTGGAGGCTTGAGTTCGGCATAAGTTGGAAAGAGAAAAGGCCGCGATGAGCGGCCTTCTCTTGTGGTTGCGGGCAGGCAGACTCGCCAGCTCGCCGCCTTACTTCTTCTTCTCGGCCTTCTTGGCGTCCTTGGCATCGGCAGCAGGTGCCGCGCCAGCTTCTGGCGCCTTCTGCGCCGTGGCCGGAACTTCGGCGGGCGTTTCGGCAACCACCGGCGCTTCTTCCACGACCACGCGGGGCATGTGGATAGCGGCGACAGACTGATCCTTGCCATGGCGGAGCTGAACCAGCGTGACGCCTTCGCCCGGCTTGAGGTGGGACAGATGCACGGCGTCGTTGACGTCGAGATTGGACAGATCGACCTCGATGAATTCCGGCAGATCCTTGGGCAGACACTCGACTTCCACCTGGGTCAGGTGGTGCTCGACGATGCCGCCGGCGGTCTTGACGCCCGGCGCGATGTCGGCGCCCTTGAAGTGCAGTGGCACGTGCATGCGCAGGGCCACGTCGGCCAGCACGCGCTGCAAGTCCATGTGCATGATGGTGTCATTCACCGGATGGCGCAGCAGGTCTTTCAGCACCACTTTCTGGCTGCTGCCGCCGAGGTTGAGCGTGAGGATATGCGAGTAGAACGCCTCGACCTTCAGGTGCTTCCACAGCTCGTTGTGGTCCACCGAGATGGTCTGCGGTTTGTCTTTGCCACCGTAAAGGATGGCGGGAACCTTGCCGGTGCGACGCAGGCGGCGGCTCGCACCCGTGCCCTGAAGCGAACGCGCATCGGCATTCAAAACAAATGCTTCTTTCATTACGATCTCCGAAAACGTGAATTGCCCGCATCCGCGACCAGATACGGGGGCGCGGATTCTACCCGAAAGCCTGGTGAAATGCCGTAAGGATGCGAGGCGTACGCCACCCGCTCTATGCAGGATGGCTGGCACCATTGTGATTATATATTAACTAAATATTATTATAATCAATATATAATAACAGTTCTCCAAAGGAAAACGATGAGAGCGGGTGGCCTACGAATCGACGTAGAGCGAGCTGACCGACTCTTCCGCGCTGATGCGGCGGATGGTCTCCGCCAGCATGTTGCCGATGGAAAGCTGGCGGATCTTCGGGCACTTCGCTGCAGCCGCCGACAGCGGAATCGTGTCGGTCACAACCAGTTCGTCCATCTGGGAATTGCTGATGTTGGTGACGGCGGGGCCGGACAGGATCGGGTGCGTGGCGTAGGCCACCACGCGCACGGCGCCGGCTTCCTTGAGCGCGGCGGCGGCTTTGCACAGCGTGCCCGCGGTATCGACCATGTCGTCCACGAGTATGCAGGTCTTGCCGGCGACGTCGCCGATGATGTTCATCACGCGCGCCTCGTTGGGCTTGGGGCGGCGTTTGTCGATGATGGCGAGGTCGGCATCGTCCAGCCGCTTGGCGACCGCGCGGGCGCGCACGACGCCGCCGACATCAGGCGACACCACGATCACGTTCTTGTAATTCTGCCGCCAGATGTCTCCGAGCAGCACCGGCGAGGAATAGACGTTGTCCACTGGGCACTCGAAGAAACCCTGGATCTGGTCGGCGTGCAGGTCCACCGTCAGCACACGGTTGGCGCCCGCCAACGAGATCATTTCCGCCACCACCTTGGCCGAAATCGGCACGCGCGCCGATCGCGGGCGGCGGTCCTGGCGGGCGTAGCCGAAGTAGGGGATGACGGCGGTGAGGCGGCCGGCGGAGGCGCGGCGCAGCGCGTCCAGCATCATCAGCAGTTCCATCACGTTGTCGTTGGTCGGGGCGCAGGTCGGCTGCACCACGAAGACATCGCGGCCGCGCACGTTTTCGAGGATTTCGACCTGGATTTCACCGTCGGAAAAACGCCCCACCGAGGCCTGGCCGAGGCTCATTTTCAGGTAGTTGGCGATGTCCTGGCTCAGCCTGGAATTGGCGTTGCCCGAGAAGAGCATCAACTTGGCGTCGGTCATTCAGAGTCCCTGGGTTGTGCTGCACGCATTCCAACTGTGGTCAAACCGGCATTTCCGATGCAAACCGCTCCCTTTCGCGTAAGCACTCTTCGCGCATGCGCAAAAAGTGGCTGGGGCGGATGGATTCGAACCACCGATTGGCAGGATCAAAACCTGCTGCCTTACCACTTGGCGACGCCCCAAGCGTCTTGCTGACCCTTGCCGCGAGACAAGTGCGGATCAGGCGGCGCGGATTATACCCGCGAGCGGCGACCGATTCAGCCCGCGCGCGACGAAGGCCCGCCATTCCTGTGGCAGCCGCGACTTCGCCGCCTCGGCCTGCTCACGGCCGGCAAAAGAAGCGAACACCGAGGCGCCGGTGCCGGACATGCGCGCCGGTCCCCCCGTGTCCAGCCGCCGCAGCCAGTCGAGTGCGCGCTTGACCTCTGGATAACGCGCGCAGGTGACGGCTTCGCAGTCGTTGCGGCCAGCGCCGGCGAGAAAGTCTTCCGGCGTGATGCGCGGGCTGTCGCGCTTGAGCTCGGGTGCGCTGAAGATTTCCTTCGTGCTCACATGTACTGCCGGTGTGACGACCAGGTACCAGACTTCAGGCAGGGTGATCGGGCGCAGTTTTTCGCCGACGCCCTCCGCCCAGGCACTGTGGCCGCGCACGAAGACCGGCACGTCAGCGCCGAGTTTCAGGCCGATGCTGGCCAGTTCGTCGGGAGCGAAGCCGAGATTCCACAGGCGGTTCAGCGCGATCAGTGTGGTGGCGGCGTCCGAGGAGCCGCCGCCCAGTCCGCCGCCAACCGGAATGATTTTTTCGACGCGGATGTCAGCGCCCAGTCCGCAGCCGCTGGCTGTTTTCAGCGCCGTGGCGGCCTGGATCACGATGTCCTCGGTTTCGGCAATCGCAGCCGGACCCGCGGTGCGGCGGATGACGCCATCGCCTCGCGGCGTGAAATACAGGCGGTCGCCGTGATCGAGCAGCTGGAACACGGTTTGCAGTTCGTGATAGTCGTCGGCGCGGCGGCCGGTGATATGCAGGAACAGGTTCAGCTTGGCCGGCGCGAACCAGGGCGAATCGCTGGGATAAGTGTGTGAGGCCATGTGTCTATGAATTCATTGCCGCGGCGGCAGGTTCTGCCACTGGTCGATCACGACCTTGAGCGTGGCATCCTTGCCGCTGAGCTGGAGTTTGCGTGGCAGCGTGTAGCCGTCCGCCGCGAGATATTCTGTGTAATCGAGCTGCCAGCCGTCCTGTTGCAGGGTGGCGAGCGTGCCGTCCGGGTTGTAGCTCAGCTGCGCGGCTGAATCCGGCGCGGGCAGGCCCAGCACCCACCAGCGCAGGCCGGCGACGGGCAGGGTCCAGCCCATGCGCTGCTGTAGCCACTGCTGCGGATCGGTGGTGGGGAAAACGCCGTCGCGGGTGCGCACTTCGACAAGTTGCGCATTGCCGCTGATGCTGGCGGCGCCGACACCGAACGGCCCGGAGACGCGCAGCGCGAAACTGCCGTCGGCATTCTGCTGCCAGTGCAGGTCGCCCTTGGTGATGCCCATGACGCCGCCGCTGGCGATGCGCGCCTGCAGCTCGAAATGCGTGATGCGCTGCAACTGATCGCGCTGCGCCGGCCAAAGCGCAGCGCCACCGTTGCCTGTGCCGGGCAGGGGATGAGGCAGCGTGGCGCAGCCCGACAGCAGCGCGAGCAGCGCCGCGATGAGCCAGTAACGTGGAATCATTTGCTCAGGCGGTCAACCGTCTCTTTGAGCACCGGCTGATCGGGGCTGTCCTTGAGCGCCTTGTTCCAGATCGCCTGCGCCTGCGCCTTTTCGCCCAGAGTCCACAGCACTTCGCCCAGGTGCGCGGCGACTTCCGGATCAGGGAACTTGTCGTAGGCCTGCTGCAAGAGCTTGCTGGCCTGATCGCTGTTGCCGAGGCGGAACTGCACCCAGCCCATGCTGTCGAGAATGGCGGCATCGCCGGAGTCGAGCTGCAGCGCCTTGGCGATCAGCTTTTCCGCTTCGGCGTAGCGCTTGGTGTGCACGGTGAGCATGTAACCGAGCGCGTTGAGCGCGCGCGCATCATCGGCGTTGGCGGCAATCATCGTGCGCAGATCGGCCTCGGCGAGGTCGATCTTGCCGCTGCGCTCGTAGACCAGCGAGCGGCCGTAGAGCAGGTCGGCGTCGTTCGGATACTGCGTCAGCGCGTCGTCATAGACCTTGAGCGCGCGGTCGGCCTGCCCGGCGTTGAACAGCAGGTCGCCCTCGGTGAGCCAGAAGCGCTGCGCCAGTTGCGGCAACTGGCCGCGCAGGTCCTGCATCGTGTCCTGCGCCTCGTCGTAGCGGCCCAGCGCGGCCAGCACATAGGCGCGGCGCACGCTGGCGTCGATCGCGGAATTGCCGCTGACGACGCGCTCGTAGTAGTCGAGCGCGGATTGGTAATCCTTGCGCTCCTCGGCCATGCGGCCCATCTGGTAGGCGGCGTCGAGGCCGCGGCGGCCATCCAGCAGCGGCTTGAGGTAGCTGGCGGCGCTATCGTAGTCGTGATCGTTAAGCGCGAGCACGCCGAGCGCGAAGCTGGCGTCGGCATCGGCCGGGTTTTGCTTGAGCAGAGTCTGTAACTGCTGCTGCGCATGATCGCGCTGGTTCGATTGCAGCAGCAGTTGCGCGTAGCCCAGGCGCAGCGCGTCCGGATGCGGGTCGCTCTTGATCAGCGGTTCCATCTCGTGGTCGGCGTCGTCGATCCGTCCCTGCTTGACCAGCGCGCCGACCAGCAGCAGCGCGTGATCCTTGTTCTTCGGCGCCAGTCGCATCGCCTCGCGCGCGGCGGATTCGGCCAGCACAGGTTTGTCGAAATGCAGCGCCACCGTGCCCAGCGCGTGATGCGCTTCCGGCAGTTGTGGCCACTGCGCGGCCAGCTTGTCCATCACCGCCAGCGCAATGTCGCGTTCAGCCCCGTTCGCCTGTGTGAGGATGCGCGAGACGTAGGCCAGACCCGCACCCGCGCCGTCGGCGCTGCTGTTCACGATCGCTGCTGCCTGCGCATAAGTGTCGGCGAGCGAGCCCTTGCGCAGCGCCAGGCGCAGCAGCACTTCGCGTGCATCCTGCGCGGAAGGATCGAGTTGCAGCCAGCGCGTGGCCGCGGTCTGCGCGAGATCGGCGTCGCTGGCCGACAGCGCCAGCATGGTGGCGCGGCTGGCGAGGTCGGCGTCCTGGTAATAGTCCAGCGATTTCAGGAAGGCCTGCGCGGCCAGTTCCGGCTGGTTGCGCCCGGCGGCCATCTCGCCAAGCATCACATCGTACTGTGCCTGCTCGCGCGCCTGCGCCCGTGCCAGCGCTTCGGCCTTGATCTGCGCAGGAGTCTGTGTGGGCGCCTGCGCGGGCGCGGGTGGTACGGCATTCGCCACCGGCGGTGCCGCGATCGCCGCGGGTGCTCCGGCCGGTGTGCCGCTGCCGGCGTCTGCAAAGGCAGACGCGGTGCAGAAAAGCAGGCTGGAAATCAGGGCGGAAGCGAGGAATTCGGGGAGTTTGCGTAGGGTGCGCGAAGCGTTCACAGGGTGTGCCGGATTGAGGCGGGAGAGTTCGCACCTTTCTACCATACCGGTGTGTTGCGCAGCACCTTTTTCACGCTTTGTTACGCCACCCGCTCGCCTGGCTTTCGGACAGACGATCGTTATAAAAGACTTAATTAAATATAAATATGTCAGCAAAATAATATATAACAGACGGCGTGAATCTCCTGAGCGGGTGAGGTTTTGCTTGTGCCGCAGGGAGCCGATGCCGGAAAATCACCTCAGCTCATGGCTCTGATCACGCTCGGACTGTCCCATCACAACGCGCCGCTCGATGCACGCGAGCGGCTGGCGTTCGCCGAAATCGACCTGCCGCCCGCGCTGGAACGGTTGCGCGCGCTGCCGGGCGTGGACGAGGCCGCGATCCTGTCCACCTGCAACCGCACCGAAATCCTTGCGGTGACGGCGCTGGAAGAAGAAGCGCGCATCCTCGAGTGGTGGCGGCGCGAACGTCAGGCGCCGGAAGGCTACATCGAGAAATTTCTCTATACGCATCGTGACGCGGGCAGCGTCGCGCACAGTTTGCGCGTTGCTTCGGGACTCGATTCGATGGTCGTCGGCGAGCCGCAGATTCTTGGCCAAATGAAGCAGTCCTACGCCGTGGCCAGCCAGGTCCACGCGCTAGGGCCGGTGCTGTCACGCCTGTTCCAGCATGCCTTCGCGGTGGCCAAGCTGGTGCGCAGCCGCACGCAGGTGGGCGCGCATCCGGTGTCGATGGCCTACGCCGCGGTGCAGATGGCGCGGCGCATCTTCAGCGACCTGTCGGAGCAGACCGCGCTGCTGATCGGCGCGGGCGAGATGATTCACCTGATTGCGCGCTACCTGAACCAGCACGGCATCGGCCGCATCGTCGTCGCCAACCGCAGCTTGGAGCGCGCGGAAAAACTCGCGCGCGAAGTGCGCGGCTATGCGATCAGCCTCAACGATCTGCCCGGTCATCTGGCCGAGGCCGACCTCATCATCTCCAGCACCGCCGCGCGCGGCTACGTGCTTGACCAGCCGGCGATGGAACGTGCCGGCGGCAAGCGCCGCCGCCGCAAGCCGGTGTTCATGATCGACCTTGCGGTGCCGCGCGACATCGATCCGCGCATCGGCACGATGGAAGATGTCTATCTCTACACCGTCGATGACCTGCGTTCCGTGATCGAGGAGAACATGAAACTGCGCGAGGAATCCGCGCAGCAGGCGGAAGTGCTGGTGCGCGAATATGCGCAGGAATTTTCGCACTGGCTGGACGGCCGCGACGCGGGGGGCACCATTCAGCAACTGCGCGCCAATGCGCGTGTGCACCGCGACGAAGTGCTGGAAAAAGCCCGCCGCCGCCTGGCCGCCGGCGAACCGCCGGAGCAGGTCATTAGCTTCATCGCCGACACGCTCAGCAACAAGCTCATGCACGCGCCCAGCCATGCGCTGCGGCACGCCAGTGCAGTGGAGCAGGCGCTGCTGCTCAATGCCGCGCGCAAGCTGTTCGATCTTCCCGAAGACGGGGATTAGGGGCGCGATTCGCAATTCTCCTGGCGAGTCCCGCGGTGTTACGTCTCTATCCCTGATCCAGAATCTCGATTCATGAAATCCAGTCTCCTCAACAAACTCCAGCAACTGGCCGAACGGCGCGAAGAAATCGCGGGCGAAATGTCTTCGCCCAGCGTGATCGGCGACAGCGACAAGTTCCGCCGCCTGTCGCAGGAATATGCGCAACTGGGACCGCTGACGGAATCTTTCGCCGCGCATCAATCCACGCAGCAGGAGATTGAAAATCTCCAACAGATGCAGTCCGATCCTGATCGCGAACTGCGCACGATGGCCGAGTCGGAATTGCCGCAGACGAAAGAAAAGCTCGCGCAACTCGAAAAGGACTTGCAGGGCTATCTCGTGCCCAAGGATCCGCTGGACGGCAACAATGTCTTCCTGGAAATCCGCGCCGGTACCGGCGGCGACGAAGCGGCGATTTTCGCCGGTGACCTGCATCGCATGTATGCCAAGTACGCCGAGCTGCGCGACTGGAAACTCGAAGTGCTGTCCTGTAGCGAAGGCGAACACGGCGGCTACAAGGAAATCATTTCGCGCATCGATGGCTTCGGCGCGTATTCGCAGCTCAAGTTCGAGTCCGGCGCGCACCGCGTGCAGCGCGTACCGCAGACCGAAACGCAGGGTCGCATCCACACCTCCGCCGCCACCGTCGCGGTGCTGCCGGAGATCGAGGAAGCGCAGATCGAGATCAACCCCGCTGACCTCAAGATCGACACCTACCGTTCTTCCGGTGCAGGCGGGCAGCACGTCAACAAGACCGAATCCGCTATCCGCATCATGCATGTTCCCACTGGTGTCGTGGTGGAATGCCAGGAAGAGCGCAGCCAGCACAAGAACCGTGCCAAGGCGATGGCTCTGCTCGGCTCGCGCCTGCTCGACGCCAAGCGCAGCAAGCAGGAAAGCGAGATGGCGGCAACGCGCAAGAAGCTGGTCGGCAGCGGCGACCGCTCCGAACGCATCCGCACTTACAATTTTCCGCAGGGCCGTGTCACCGACCATCGCATCAATCTCACGCTGTATCAGCTCGACCGCGTGATCCAGGGCGATCTCGACCCGGTGATCAAGCCGCTACTGGCGGAGCACCAGGCCGAACTGTTGGCGGAAATCGGCGAATGAATATCGCGCAGGCGTTGGCGCAGGCCTCCGCGCGGCTGGCCGCCACCAACGAATCCGCGCGTGCCGATGCTGAAATCATGCTGGCGCAGGTACTCGGCGTTTCGCGCGGCGCTTTCTACGCCAAGGCCGAAGACGAAGTGCCTGTCGATTGCGCCGCGAAATTCTTTGAACACACCAGCCGTCGCGCACTCGGTGAGCCTGTCGCCTACATTACCGGCGAGCAGGGCTTCTGGTCGTTGAATCTGCGCGTAACACCGGATGTGCTGATTCCGCGTCCGGAAACAGAGCTGCTGGTCGAGTGGGGGCTGGATCTACTTAAAGACTTGTCATCCGCACGTCTCACACGGAATCCCAGCGGTCGAAAGCTCCGCATTTCCGACCTTGGCGCCGGCAGCGGCGCGATAGCACTCGCGCTGGCTACTGAAATGCCGGATGCCCAGGTCATTGCGACAGATGTCTCGAAGGCAGCGCTCGAAGTCGCGCGCGGAAACGCGGCATCGCTGCGCATCAGCAATATGCGGTTCGTCGGGGCCGATTTCGCGGAATTTTTCGATTTCCGCCCAAATGACGAAGCGTTCGACCTGATTGTTTCCAACCCGCCCTACGTCGCCGAGGGCGATCCACATCTGGCAGCGCTGATACATGAGCCGCCTCTGGCGCTTACAGCGGGGAAGGATGGCCTCGACTGCATCCGCGTGATCGCATCCCGCGCGCCGCAGGCTCTGAACGCCGGTGGCTGGCTGCTGTTGGAGCATGGCTACAATCAGGGCGAGGCGGTGAGGGCCTTGCTTGAGCATGCGGGTTTACAGGATGTGCAGACGAGGCGCGATCTTGCCGGTCATGAGCGTGCAACCGGAGGCCGCAAGCCGTGAGATGTCGTGAAAAATCCTGCTGCGCTCGGAATCTTGTGCGCCGGCGGTGCTCGAAATCCTCATGTATTTCAATACACTCCGGTTTCTGCGCTCCGGCGGCGCGCAACCTTCCTTCGCTCGCGACGGATTTTTCACGACCTCTGCGCAGAGCATGAGTGACCTAGCCCGCTACAGCCGTCAGATCGTGCTGCGCGAAGTCGGCGTCAACGGCCAGCAGTTGCTGCACGATTCAACCGCGCTTGTAATCGGCGCCGGTGGCCTCGGTGCCGCCGCCAGCCTGTATCTTGCGGGTGCCGGCGTCGGCCGGCTGATCCTCGCCGACCGTGATCGCGTGGAACTGACCAACTTGCAGCGCCAGATCTTGTATCGCCAGTCCGACCTGGGCCGCGCCAAGACCGAGGCCGCGCGTGAACAGTTGCTGGCGCTCAACCCGCAGTTGGCGATAGAACTCTGCGATGCCGGGAACTGGCCCGGTGCCGTGGCCCAGGCGGATGTGGTGCTGGATTGCACGGACAATTTCCCCACGCGCTTTGCCGTGAACACGGCCTGCGTGAAAGCACGCAAGCCGCTGGTGTCGGGCGCTGCGATCCGCTTCGAAGGCCAGTTAGCGGTATTCGACCTGCGCCGTGGCGGGCCTTGTTACGCCTGCCTCTATCCGGATGTTGGCGAGACGCAGGAAACCTGCGAGGAGGCCGGTGTGCTGGGGCCTGTGGTCGGCGTGGTCGGCAGCCTGCAGGCACTGGCTGCGCTTAAACTTCTGCTCGGTATCGGCAGCGACGCCGGATATCTGCAACTGTGGGAGGCGCGCGGAATGCAGTGGCGCCGCATGAAAATAAAACCCGATCCGGATTGTGCCGTCTGTGGAGGACAACATGGCTGAACAGCCGCTCATCATGCCGCGCCGCCTCGCCATCCGCATCCTGCACGAGGCGCAGATCGCGCAGCCGCAGTCCATATGCGGCTGGGTGATTGCGAGAAACCATCAGCCCGCGGATTTTCAACTGGGCGAGGGGAGCGCGGCGCCGTTGAAAAATCTGTGGGCGCGCTGCTGGTCGCATCCGCTGGCGCCCGCTGTGCCCACTGCCGACGAACTGACGGCCGGCGGTCTGCATCTGCTGATTTCGCTCAACACCAAGGGCGTGCTGGAAATGCGCGCCTGGGAACTGCGTGACGGCCAGCCGCTGGAACGCATATTGAAGGTGAAGGACTGAACGTAATGCGCTAGGGTTGCGCACCAATTTCGAGGATATCCAATGAGCGAACAAAAAGTTCTGGTCGAGAAGCGCGGCCACGTGCTGGTCATCACGCTTAACCGTCCCGAGAAAGCCAATGCTTTCGACGTGGACATGTATCACCAGCTTGCCGCCGCCTACGGCCAGCTCGATGCCGATTCCGACGCGCGCTGCGGACTGGTTTGCGCCAACGGCAAGCATTTCACGGCGGGGCTGGAACTGGACAAGTGGGCGCCGCATATCGCCAAGGGCGGCTGGCCGCAACTGCCCGCCAATGAGCGCGATCCCTTCGGTCTCGATCCCGCCAGGCGCGTGAGCAAGCCGCTGGTGTTCGCATTGCACGGCATCTGCTACACCATCGCCATCGAGCTGGCGCTGGCCGCCGATGTGCGCGTCTGCGCCGAGGGCGTGCGCTTCGGCCAGATCGAGGTCAAGCGTGGCATCTTCGCTTTTGGCGGCGCGACACTGCGCATGGTGCAGGAGTTTGGCTGGGGCAATGCCCAGCGTTACCTGCTGACCGGCGACGAGTTCGGCGCACAGGAAGCCTATCGCATCGGCTTGGTGCAGGAAGTTGCGCCGCTGGGCGAGCAGTTTGAGCACGCTTTTGCCATCGCTGAAAAAATCGCCAAGCAGGCACCGCTGGCGGTTTACGGCAGTCTCAAGTCCTCGCGCCAGTTCCTCGAACAGAGCCTGACGCCTGCTGCCAAACGCCTGTTGCCGGATTCCGCGCCGCTGATGAATTCCGAGGATGCCAGGGAAGGCGTGATGTCCTTCGTCGAACGGCGCGAAGCGCAGTTCAAGGGCCGCTAAGCCCGCTTCCAAAACACGTTTCTCCGAGTAAAGAACCAACCATGCGCCTGTCCCGCTTTCCGCTGTCCACCACCAAGGAAACTCCCGCTGATGCCGAGGTCATCTCGCATCAGTTGCTGCTGCGTGCGGGTTTCATCCGCAAGCTCGGCGCCGGCCTCTACACCTGGATGCCGATAGGCCTGCGTGTGCTCAAGAAGGTGGAGAGCATCGTGCGCGAGGAGATGAACCGCGCCGGTGCGCTGGAAGTGCTGATGCCGACCGTGCAGCCCGCCGAACTGTGGCAGGAGTCCGGCCGCTGGGAGGTGATGGGGTCGGAGATGCTGCGCATCAAGGATCGTCACAAGAACGAGTTCTGCTACGCGCCGACCGCCGAGGAAGTCATCACTTACCATGTGCGCCAGGACATCCGTAGCTATCGCCAGTTGCCGGTGAACTACTACCAGATCCAGATCAAGTTCCGCGACGAGCGCCGTCCGCGCTTCGGGCTAATGCGCGGCCGCGAGTTTCTGATGAAGGATGCTTATTCCTTCCATATGGACATGGACGACCTCGCGCGCGAATACGAAAACATGCGCGCCGCCTACACGCGAATCTTCACGCGCGTCGGCGCGGAGTTCCGTATCGTCAAGGCCGACAGCGGCAATATCGGCGGCAGCCGTTCCGAGGAATTCCACATCCTCGCCGGCTCCGGCGAAGACCTGCTGGCGGTAGCCGAGGGCGGCACTTATGCGGCCAACGTCGAAGCGGCGGAGACACTGCCATCCGGCGCGCGCGCCGCTGCGTCGGAAAATATGGCGAAAGTCGCGACGCCGACGCAGAAAACCTGCGAGGACGTCGCCGCATTGCTCAAGCTGCCGCTGACCCGGACCCTGAAGCTGATCGTGGTGCGTGCGCGCGAGGGTGGCCTGATCGCGCTTGCGCTGCGCGGCGATCACGCGCTCAATTCGCTCAAGGCGGAAAAGCATCCCAAGGTTGCTGCGCCGCTGCAACTTGCGACGGACGAGGAGATCAAGTCCACGTTCGGCTGCGTGCCAGGATTCCTCGGTCCGGTCGGCGGCAAGGTGCCGGTGCTGGCGGATCACGCCGCCACGGCGCTGTCCGATTTTGTCTGCGGCGCCAATGAGGAGGGCTTCCATCTCACCGGCGCCAACTGGGGCCGCGACGCCGACGAGCCGGCGGAGACGGCGGACCTACGCAATATTGTCGAGGGCGATCCGAGTCCAGACGGCAAGGGCACGATCAAATTCTATCGTGGCATCGAAGGCGGACACGTGTTCCAGCTCGGCAAGAAATACAGCAAGGCGATGAGCCTCACCGTGCTCGACGAGAAGGGCCAGGCGGTGACGCCGGAGATGGGCTGCTACGGCATCGGCGTATCGCGCCTGGTCGCTGCGGTGCTGGAACAGAGCCATGACGCCAACGGCATGATCTGGCCGGATGCCATCGCGCCGTTCCGGGCGATTATTTGTCCCATCGGCATGGACAAGTCCGCGGCGGTGAAAGCAGCAACAGAAAAGCTCTACGCCGATCTGGTCGCGGCAGGCATCGAAGTGCTGCTCGACGATCGCGGCCAGCGCCCCGGCTTCATGTTCGCGGACGCCGACCTGATCGGCATTCCGCATCGCATCGTCATCGGCGACAAGGGGCTGGCGAATAGCCAGTTCGAGTACAAGCATCGCAAGGCGGAGAAAGCCGAGATGATCGCGGCGACGGCGGACGCGGTGCTGGGAAAGCTGCGCGGATGAAGTGCATTGCACTCGCTGCCGTCCTGCTGCTGGCTACGCATGTAGCCTGGGCGGGTCCTACCGGCGAGCCGGAGCCCGCACTGCGCCAGGCGCTGATCCGGGCAATCAACCAGTCCGACAGTTTCGATGACCGCTTCGATGCGGAGATCTGGCTGCTGGACATGTCCACGCGCCTCAAGCCGCTGATGCCCAATGTCGATGAGCGCCTGCGTTTCTTGCGTCTGCTGCACGGCGAGGCGATGCGCGCCAAGCTCGCGCCGGAGTTCGTGCTCTCGGTGATCGAGGTGGAGAGCCGTTTCAACCGTTTTGCCATCTCCAAATCCGGTGCGCTCGGCTACATGCAGATCATGCCGTTCTGGCTTGCCGAGATTGGCAAGAAAGGCGACAGCCTGTTCGATCCGCAGACCAATCTGCGCATGGGCTGCACCATCCTCAAGTATTACCTCGACCAGGAAAACGGTGACATGGTAAAGACGCTGGCGCGCTACAACGGCAGCGTGGGCCACACCGAATATCCCGCGCGGGTGATCAACGCGCTGATGCGGCGCTGGTACCAGGGCTGAACGCATGGCACTGTGGAAACGCCTCATCGGTCTCAGGCCGCCGGATGCGCGGGCCTACGTTGCGCCCGCGGCAATTCCCGCCAGGGATGGTGACGCGCTGCGCATCCAGTATCTCGGCACGGCGGGCTTCGTCATCAGCAATGCACAGCGCACGCTGGTGCTCGATCCTTACCTGACGCGGCCGGGCCTGTTCACTTCGCTGACCGCGCCGCTGGTGCCCGACACAAAGCTGATCGCACGCCTGATTCCGAAGGCCGACGATGTCCTGATCGGCCACGCGCATTACGACCATATTCTCGACGGCCCTGACCTGTGCAAACAGACCGGCGCGCGCCTGATCGGATCGGGCGCGACGCTGCAGGTGGGCCTCGCCGCCGGCTTGCCGCGCAGCCAGATCGTCGTCACGACGGGCCGTGAAGACATCGCTTCCGGCGCATGGACCGTGCGCGGCTTGCCTTCGCGCCACGGCAAGATCTTCGGTCGCATTCCTTTCCCTGGCGACATTACGAATCCGCCGCCGTGGCCGCCGCGCATGCGCGATCTGCGTCACGGGCTGGTGCTGAACTGGCTGATCGATACCGGTGCGTTGAAAGTGATGCATATCGATTCCGCCGATTTCATCGACAGCGAGTTGCAAGGACAGCGCGCCGACATCGTCTGTCTCTGCGCCATCGGGCGGCAGTCGCGTCCGCATTACGTGCGCGATGTCGTCAACTATTTACGACCGCGCTGGATCATCCCCTGCCACTGGGACACGATGATTACGCCGGTTGAGGACACGCCCGACCTGCTTCCCGGCGTCGATCTGCCGGGCTTCGTGGCCGAGATCGAGGATGCAGGGGTGACGCCGCTGCTGACGCCCATCCTCGGGCATCAGCGGTTTCCATGTAGCGGCCATTCTGTTTCGGCCTGACGCAAGCCACCCGCTCCTGCTTTTCTTCCGGCAGGAGTAGTTTTAATTTATTTAAATATTATTAATTAAGTTAATATATATAAACATATGCCGTAGGGAAAACAGCAAGAGCGGGCGTATGTCGCGAACTCGCGACATGCGCCATTCCGCTTCAAAGAAACTTCACGCCCGTCAGTTCTTCAGACCGTTTCCACAGCGCCGCGGCGAGCGCCGCGTCATGCGTCAGCGGGCTGGCCTTGACCGGCGCCGGCCAGCCCCAGAGCTGGAACAGGCCGTTGGGGCCGATGAATTCGCCGCCTTTGATTTCCGGCGCGGTGGAGGCGTAGAGCGTCGGCAGGGCGCCTTTTTCGGGCGGCATGCCCAGCAGCGCGTTGCCCAGCCAGACAGCGAAGGTCTTGAGCCAGTTGCCGGACTGGTTGGTGCCGCTGGTGATATTGGTCGAGGAATAGCCCGGATGCGCGGCGCAGGACTTGATGCCGGAATGCGCGGCCTTAAGGCGGCGGTCCATCTCGAAAGCGAACAGCAAGTTGGCGAGCTTGCTCCTGCCGTAGGCCTCGAAATGCGTGTAGGGCGTGTGCTCGTAGCCGGGGTCATCGAGGTTGAGGCCGGTGGCGGCCTTGTGCCCGATGCTGGAAACCGAAACCACCCTCGCGCTGTCCGTGGCCTTGAGGGTGTCGAGCAGCAGGCCGGTGAGCGCAAAATGGCCGAGGTGATTGGTGCCGAACTGCATCTCGAAACCATCCCGCGTGCGCTGCACTTCCGTGTGGCCCATGACGCCGGCGTTGTTGCACAGGAGGTCGAGGCGCGCATGCCGGGATTTGAAACTCTCTGCCGCCGCGCGCACGGAAGAGAGGTTGGACAGGTCCAGTTGCAGGAATTCTAGCTTCGCGCCGTGCACGGCGGCATGAATCTGCGTCATGGCGTGTTCGGCCTTGGCGGGGCCGCGGCAGGCGAGTACGACATGCGCGCCCTTCGCCGCCAGCATCTGCGCGGTCGCCAGTCCCAGCCCGCTGTTGGCGCCCGTCACCAGCGCGGTTTTTCTTGACTGGTCGGGGATGCTGTCCTGCGTCCACTTCGGCATGATTTTTACTTCATTGGATTGATCTCAGAGCATTTTAGCTTTTACGGCAAGGTCGCGACGTTGCCCAGCACCGGCAACTGCACCGTACCGGAGACATTCACCGCAGGCAGCAGCGGGTTGCGCGCGATGATCAGCGGGTATTGGGTTAGTGCCTGACCCGCGATGACCAGTTGCAGCTGATCGCCGGCATTGAGCTTCACGCCGATGCCGTTGAGTTGCAGCGTCTGCGTGCCAAAACCGCGTACCGGGCGAATCTGGTCACCGAGGATTTCCAGCGCGGCCGGCACCGCGCCGGCACGGCTGACACCGATGGAGACATAGACGATGGCATCGCTGCTGCTCACGCCTAGCGGCAGGCCGTCGGGCAGGCCCGGCGTCGGCGCGGGATTGGCCAGCGTCAGCGTCGCGGTAGGTATGCCCGCGACCACGGTGGTGGCCGTCGCCGTGTACAGCGGAACGGTCATCGGCACCGGCAGCAGTTCCGGCACTGCGGTGACGGGCACGGTGATGTTGCCGCCGCCGCCCACAGGCACGGAGTTAACCACCACGCCTTCGCCGCTGGTGCCGAGGTTGATGCAGATATTGGGGTCCTTGGCCAGCGCGGCGATCGCGGCAGGATCCTGCTTGAGCTTGGCGTCGAACCAGAGCTTGGTCATCGCGTCGGCGACATACGGCCCGCAGCGGTAATAGTCCGACAGCCCCGGCGTTCCGGTGGGCAGCAGCCCCTCGTTGGTGGGCGCGAGGCCGGCGCCGGCGGGCAGCACGTGACCGATCACGTAGGTGTACAGGCGCACGTCGCCGCCGGAGGCGCTCAGGCAATCGTAATTGGCGGCGGCCTCGTTGAGATTGAACAGCGCGTCGGACATGCCCTGCAGGAACAGCGCATCGACTTTTGGTGGATGCGTCGCAGCGCGCTTGCCGGGCTGAGTCACGCCATCGCAAAAATAGGCATTGCTGTGATAGCGCAGGTATGCGAGGTCGTCGTCGCTGTAGCGGTTGTTCTGCAGGCCATCGGTCAGAACCTTGAGCACGGCAGGATCCATGCCGCCTTCGCCGGTGGCGGTGCTGGAGCTTTCGCCCAACGCGGAAAGCGCCAGGCCGTAACCGGACTTGGGCACACCACCGGAGCCGAGGCTGTAGGTCAGATCGTTCCAGGTGATCGCGGGCACGATCGCCTTGAGACGATGACGCGGGTCGATGTCGTTGAGCAGCAACTGGTAGCCGCCGCCGTAGGAACCGCCGTAGGCGCCGAGCACGAGGCTGTTGTCGCGGTATTGCAGCCAGTTCAGGTTCGCCTCGGCCCAATCAGCGATCTGGACGAGGTTGCGGCCATCCTGGTCGGGGTCCATCACCGTCACCGTGCCGCCGGACTGGCCGAAGCCGCGCTGATCGAAGGAGATCACGCCATAACCGGCGTCGGTGAACTGCTTGGTCGTGGCGATGTCTGCTAGCGGCGTGCCGGCCGGCGCTTCCAGATCGCGCATCAGCGCGTTGGTGCGCGGCAGGCCGAAGCCGGGACCATTGAGCAGCAACGGATAGGTCTGGCCGCCCGCCAGCATTGCCGGTTCATGCACGGTGAAGGCAATGTTCTTGCCGTCGGCGGCGGTGATATTGACGTCGTAGCTGGTGCCGGCTCGCGAGGTGCCAGCGGCTGGCCCCGGATGACCCTGGCCGTCTGGCGCGGGCAGCGGCGGCAGGGCTGCGGAAGGTTCCGGCGTTGTATTGCTGCTGGTACCGCAAGCGCTCAAGGCCAGGATGCAGAGCAGAGTGACGATTTTTTTCATCGGTTGATTTTCCTGGAATCTGTTTTCAGGTGACTGCGGTTGCGGCGGGCAGGTGGACGATACTTATGGGTTGACGCCGCGGCAAGAGATTTTTTGCGCTCAGGAAACGCCCATAGCCGCGCTGCTTGCCCAGGTCTTCGGCAAAACCTGGGCCGCGTTCGTAGGCAATGCGGCCGCTGATGATGGTGGCTTCCACCGCTGCGTCGTTGCGGTTGACCAGCCGCACCAGTTCCAGATTCTCCATGCCGGCTTCATGCACTTCATCCAGCTCGCCGGTAAGGCCATCAGGATTTACGATCACGACATCGGCACGGTCGCCGGCGCGGATATAGCCGGCATCCAAGCCAAACCAGTCGCCCAGTTCGCCGGTGACGCGCCGCACCGCTTGGCCCATTTCCATGAATGGTTGTCCGGCGAGTTCAGCGTTGCGCACATATTTCAGCACGCGCAGGGAAAAGTTATAGAACGCCAGCGTGCGGATGTGTGCGCCGGAATCGGCAAAGCCGATCTGCACACCGGGACTCCTGAGCAGCTTGTGTACGATATGCGGGCGCTGATTGCCTATGACCGTGCCCCAGCGCAGCTTGTCGCGGTGTATAAGGCAGAGGTCGAAGAAGGCATCCACCGGGTCCTTGCCCTGCGCCCGGCCGATCTCGGCGAAGTTCCTGCCGAGTAGCGCAGTATCGGGGCAGTCCGCCACGTAAGCATCCGAGAAATCGCGGTGCCAGAGGCCGAGGGTCAGCACTGCTTTTAAATCCTTCTTGAAGCGGGCGCGGTAGGCCGGGTCCTTGATCAGCTCGTATTGCTGCTCAATGTCCTTGGTGTCACGCAGGATTTCGCCGGCGGTGAACTCCTCGAAGTTGGTGAAGTCCAGGCCGTCGCAAAATATCTGCATGGGCGAGGGTAGGAACTGCCAGCGGAAGTTCGCTCGCAGCACATGGCGCGCGAACCAGCCGGAGAAGCGCGTCATCAGGTGCAGGTAGGGTTGGGACTTGAGGTCCAGCGCGGTCAGCAGCGTGGTGCGCAGCTTGTTGCGAAACCATCCTGCGGCGTGCCAGAGGAAGGCGACCACGTTGATCTTGGTTACCGCGTCGGGTGCGCCCTGCAGGATGCCATTGCGCCTGCGCAGGATGGCGAACAGGCGGCTGAACTCGGACCAGCGCGCGAACGTTGACGGCAGCGGCCGTGACCAGGCGCGATCGCCGTCGATCTTGTCCAGCTTGGTGGTCATGACGGACAGGCCCAGCAGGCCGGCGTCAAGCGCGTCTTCCAGCATGGCTTCCATCTTTCGCATTTCTGCTTTCGTGGGGGCGATGTGCCGGGTCGCCCGGTCCAGGCCCATCACCGCCACGCGCAGATCGGAGTGGCCGATAAATGAGCAGACGTTCGGCCCCAGTGGATGCTGTTCGTAGTAGCTGCGGTATTCCCGCGGCGTGTGCCAGGTCTTGGTCTTTTGCAGCAACGGCAGCACGGCGGAACGCGGTACCGCCTCGACGCGCGTGAACAGATCGGAGCAATCATCCGGCTCGGAGACGACAGCCGACAGCGAGCAGGAGCCGATGGCGACGGTGGTTATGCCGTGACGCACGGACTCCTTGAGGGCGGGTGCTGCGATGATTTCGGCGTCGTAATGCGAGTGGGTTTCGAGGAAGCCGGGCATGACCCATTTGCCGGAGGCGTCGATCACTCGGGGGCAATCGTCTTCGATCAGCGGCCAAGCGCTGACGGCCGCGATGTGGCCATCGACGATGCCGATATTGCGCTTGAGTCCGCGCGCGCCGGTGCCGTCGAAATACAGGCCGTTATTGATGATGAGATCGAATATCATGGCTACCTCCGGGCGCACTTATCTGATGACAAACGCCTTCACTTTACATGTGATGGCGTTTGACGTCAAATATGACCATGAAGAAGAAATCGAGCGTGCGGAAAAAGGGGCGCGTCTACGGCGGACAAGACCATGATGTGCGTGCGGCCGAACGGCGCGAGCAGTTCCTGCAGGCCGGCCTGGAAGTGTTCGGCACTCTGGGCTATCGGGCCGCCACAGTCCGCTTCATCTGCAAAAGCGCCGGGCTCACCGATCGCTATTACTACGAAGCCTTCGGCGATGCCGAAACCTTGCTATGCGCGGTTTACCAGAAGCTGATGACGGACTTGCGCGTACAACTGACTGATGCGGTCAGTGCCTCACCGCGTTCTATCGAGGACGCCGCGCGAGCGGGGCTGAAGGTATTTTTTGAGCACATGCGTGATCCGAAGATTGCGCGGATTACCTTGCTGGAAGTACTAGGCGTCAGCCCGAGCGTGGATGCCGTTTACAACGCCAACACCCAAAGCTTTGCCAATCTGCTGATGCTGATCGCCACGCAGTTCGACAGCCGCCTGCAGCTTCCGCCGGAGCAGTCGCTGGTGACCGGTGTGGCGCTGGCAGGAGCGGTCACCATGACCGCAACCCACTGGATGCTGGACGGATATCGCTTGAGCCTCGACGCCGTGGTGGAGGGCTGTTACGCCGTGCTGATCGGCACCGTGCGGCAGTTCGCCAAACCGCAGCCGCCGCAGGCGCGGCGAACCCGGAAAGCCGGATAGCGGCCTGATCTGGCGCTATGCCAGACGGCCGCGCGCTTACTTCGATTTGCCCGCGATGTAATCGTCCAGCGCCTTGGCCGCATTGGTGCGGATCTTGTTCTGGAGTCCCTTGGTGCCGCCGAGCAGTTTGCCGATCAGGCCGAGGGCCTGGCCGGCCCAGCGGTGCAGGTCGAACTCGTCGCGGTGCTGCCAGATCAGGCCGTCGCGGAATTCAAAATGCGCCTCGATGATGTTGTGCACCTTTCGTCCGGTGCCGCTGAAGGTATACCAGGCCTCCCAGTGCGCGCTGCCGTGGAGGTCATCGGCCTGCACATCGCGGAATTCCATGCGCAGATCCTTGCCGCGTTCGCCCAGCATGCGCCACATCGCGCGTGCGCGCTCGCCCTTTAGTCCCTGGAACACGGCATCCGAAAACACCACCTGTGGGTGGTAGCAGGCTGCCATGGCGGCGGTGTCCCGTCTCTGGAAGCCCTCGTAGAAGCGTGTAATCAATTCAGCG
Organism: Stenotrophobium sp.; assembly: GCA_050740055.1. Classification (GTDB taxonomy): domain Bacteria; phylum Pseudomonadota; class Gammaproteobacteria; order Nevskiales; family Nevskiaceae; genus Stenotrophobium. The sequence goes on along the minus strand of JBOICL010000295.1, from coordinate 2,289 downwards.
TGCTTGTGCATGATGTCCTCCGGGGTCACCCGCTCTCGCATGGCAGGTGAATTTTATGTTACAAAAAACATATAATTACTAAATAAATAATATAAATAGTAACAGCCCGTCGTCTCGAACAAGGCGGAGCGGGTGGCGCCGCTGACAAACACTATGGCACTTCCCTGACCTCGCCGATATTGATGCGCGTGCCACCGTGTTCGTGCGCGAAGTTGACCGCGTTGACCACCTCCTTGATGGTCGGATTCGGGCGGATTTTCAGCAACTGGCCGGCGCGCACCGACGAGGGATTTTTCAGCGTGTCGCGGTTGGCGTCCCAGATCAGCGGCCATAGCCAGGGGTTGTCGTAAATATCCTCGCGCGCGGAGATCGTCCACAGCGATTCGCCGCGCGCCACACGATGATGCTCGACGCGATTCTTCACCTGCTCTTCGAGCGCCGTGGCCAGTTGATAGGCGCGGCGGCCGTCCTTGCGGCCGATGGCGAGTTCCGTTTCGCGCACGCGCTGCAGTTGCGCGTCGCTGAGGCCGGTGTAGCTGTAGAGCCGGGGCAGGGCGGCGCTGGCCAGTTGCAGGAAGCGCCCTTCGGTAACGAGGTCGGCGCGGGCCTGAGCCTGCTGTGCGAATTCCAGCGCGCGCGGCGCGTTGCCCTGCGCGGCGGCCTGCTGCGCGAGCAGCAGCGGTTCATCCGCATCAGTCCAGCCGGGAACGATTTTTTTGGCGTCCGCGACGCGGTCGCGCGTCATCTCCAGCGTGGCGCGAACGCTAGGACTGAGGACTGCCGACGGCGTCGGTGATCTTGCTGGCACCCACGCCGGTGTGGCGCAGGCGCTGAGCAGGAGGCAGGACATGACGAGGGCGGAAATATTTGCTTGACGAAGCATGGCGGCGCCGGGAAAGGACAGCGCACAGACTAGAATATGTCGGCCTCATTTGGAATTTCCCGTGACCGAAATCCTGATCCTGTTTTATTCCCGCAACGGCTCCACCGCCGCCCTCGCGCGCCGCATCGCGCGCGGCGTGGAATCCGTGTCCGGTGCGGCCGCGCGACTGCGCACGGTGCCGCCGGTATCCGCCGAGACCGAAAAAATCGCGCCCGCCGTGCCGGCGGACGGACCGCCCTACGTGCAGCACAGAGACCTGCAGGAATGCGCCGGGCTGATCATGGGCAGCCCGACACGCTTCGGCAACATGGCCGCGCCGCTCAAGTATTTTCTCGATTCGACTTCCGCGCTGTGGCTGTCCGGTACGCTGTCAGGCAAACCGGCGGCGGTGTTCACCTCGACCAGCACCCAGCACGGCGGACAGGAAAGCACGCTGCTGAGTATGATGCTGCCGCTGCTGCATCACGGCATGCTGCTGGTCGGCCTGCCCTACACCGAGCCCGCGCTCGGCACTACCACAGGCGGCGGCACGCCCTACGGTGCCTCCCACGTCGCCGGCACCGGGCACAGTCCGCGTGCGCTGATGCCGGACGAAGAAACACTGGCACTGGCCCTGGGCCGGCGCGTAGCGGAGATTGCGCTCAGGTTGAAATAGGGCTCGGCAACGAAAAACGCCATTCAGATGAATGGCATTGATTGAAACTTGCAGTCTTAAGATTTGGTCGGGGCGACAGGAGTCTGTCCTCCCCTAGTAAAACCCTTTGAACCTGAAGGGAAAAACAGCTTTTTCAGGGTAGGGGTCTAAAAATTCGCAGAACCAAGTACCGGACTTGGTGGGTGAGGCTCCAGTGTAGTGGGGAGCAAGTGGCGCGTCCAGGCATCACAGCACTACTCGCTTGCGTTGGGTGCCTGCAGGGTTCTTCTTGGATAGCTCCTTCTGCAACAGGAAGCTTTCAACAGCCGCCAGGATTTCAGGTGTGAAGCAGTCCGCCGGAGTTTGGCCAGAGTGGTTTTTAGCTGACAGGTCGGCGTCAGCGTTTAACATGGCAAGCGCACCAGCCCTTGATGAAACAAAATGCATGGGTGTGCATCCAAATTCTTCATCTGCCGCGTCCACATCAGCACCTGCTTCAATCAGCATGGGAATAAGCTCAGGTTGCCAGTAGCAAGCTGAATGCAATGGGGTCCAGCCATAGATGTAGTAGCCATTTACATCAGCCCCTGAAGCAAGGCGTTCTGGAACACGGTGTGGTTCATACCGGCATGCCAGCAGTAGCTGTGCATCAATGTCCTTCATCACCTTGGAATTTATCTTGTCTTTCAGGTGCAAGAGTTTCTCGGGATAGGTTCTCATCAGTGACCATCTCCCTTGCCTTGGCTGCCCTTGTCTGCCCACGGTGGTTTGA
>JBOICL010000294.1:0-3990 GCA_050740055.1 Stenotrophobium sp. | reverse complement strand
TGCCGACAACGTGCTGCGCGCCTCAGTGCTGGCCGATCCGGCGGGCACGCGCAAGAACACCAAGGACAACACGCCCGCCGTCGTGCATTACGAGATCGTGCCGGGCGATCACCTCGAAGTGATCTGCGCCGCCAAGGGCGGTGGCTCCGAGGCCAAATCCAAGTTCGCGATGCTGAACCCTTCCGACTCCATCGTGGACTGGGTGATCAAGACCGTGCCAAGCATGGGTGCGGGCTGGTGCCCGCCGGGCATTCTCGGCATCGGTATCGGCGGCACGCCGGAGAAGGCGATGCTGCTGGCCAAGGAAGCGATCATGGCGCCGGTGGACATCCAGGAACTCAAGGCGCGCGGGCCGAGGAACAGAACCGAGGAGTTGCGCCTGGAACTGATGGAGAAGGTGAACGCACTGGGCATCGGCGCGCAGGGCCTCGGCGGTCTCACCACCGTGCTCGACGTGAAGATTCTCGACTACCCGACACATGCCGCCAACCTGCCGGTGGCGATGATTCCCAACTGCGCGGCGACGCGCCATGTTCACTTCCATCTCGACGGCAGCGGCCCCGCAAAGCTGGAGCCGCCGCGCCTGGAAGACTGGCCGAAGGTGACGTGGAAGGCCAACACCGACGTCGCCACGCGGGTGAATCTCGATACGCTGACCGCCGCCGAGGTCGCCGCCTGGAAACCCGGCCAGACCCTGCTCCTCAACGGCAAGATGCTCACCGGCCGCGATGCCGCGCACAAGCGCATCGCCGATATGCTGGGCAGGGGCGAGAAACTGCCGGTGGATTTTGCCAACCGTGTGATCTACTACGTCGGCCCGGTCGATCCGGTGCGCGACGAAGTCGTCGGCCCCGCCGGCCCGACCACGGCCACGCGCATGGACAAGTTCACCGAGACGATGCTCGCAAAAACGGGCCTGATCGCCATGATCGGCAAGGCCGAGCGCGGGCCGGTGGCGATTGAATCCATCAAGAAGCACAAGTCTGCTTACCTGATGGCTGTAGGCGGTGCAGCGTATCTCGTCGCCAAGGCGATCAAGGGCGCTAAGGTCGTCGGCTTTGCCGATCTCGGCATGGAAGCGATCTACGAGTTCGATGTGAAAGACATGCCGGTGACGGTAGCGGTGGACAGTCAGGGCACTTCCGTGCACCAGACCGGTCCGAAGGAATGGCAGGCGAAGATCGGCAAGATTCCGGTCGTTGCCGCCTGATCGATCAACCCAAGAGATAACAATGAAACTGAATTATCGGCTGCTGAGTTTTGGCGGTTTTCTGGCCTGTGCCGGTGCCATGGCGTTCGCTCTTTATCTGGAATATTTCAAGGGTTATGAGCCTTGCCCCATGTGTATTTTCCAGCGCGTGGCGATGATTTTCTGCGGCACGTTTTTCCTGATTGGCGCGCTGCTTGGGCCGAGGAAGTGGGGACGCTGGGTGTTCGCGAGCCTGGCCAATCTCGCCGCCATCGCCGGTGCGCTGGTGGCCGCGCGGCATGTCTGGCTGCAATCGATACCCGAAGACCAGGTGCCGGCCTGCGGGCCGACGCTCCAATATCTGCTCAATATGTTCCCCTGGAACAAGGTCGTGATGATGGTGCTCAAGGGCGACGCCAGTTGCGCCAAAATCACCGCGCAGTGGCTGGGCCTGAGTCTGCCGATGTGGACGCTGATTGGTTTCGCCGGCCTGATTGCCTACGGCATCTCCGTGCCGGTACTCGCTAGGGTTTTTGAAAGGGAACAGCTTGAGGATATGAAATGAGCTTTGCCACCACCGATCTTTCCGACGCGCATCCCGAAGTGCAGGTCTGCGAGCCACTCTTCGGCGACTACGGCGGCCTGCTAGCCTTCCACGGCCCCGTCCGCACGCTGAAGATTTTCGAGGACAACGCACTGATACGCAGCACGTTGGAGACGCCGGGCAATGGTGCGGTGCTGGTGGTCGACGGCGGCGGCTCCACGCGCTGCGCATTGGTCGGCGGCAACCTCGGCGTGCTGGCGGTCAAGAATGGCTGGGCCGGCATCGTCGTCAACGGCTGCATCCGCGATTCGGAAGAAATCGCTGCACTCGAAGTCGGCGTCAAGGCTCTGGCCCTGCATCCGCGCAAGAGCGAGAAGGGTCTGCACACGGGCCACGTGGACAAGGTGGTGAGTTTTGCCGGCGTTACCTTCAAGCCTGGTGCTTTTTTGTACGCGGACGCCGACGGCATTGTCGTTTCCGAAAAGGCCCTCAAAGCCTGAATCTGCATGGTCTTGAATGACCATGGTGGCTATAATCGCCGCCTCAAATTTTCTGTTTTTTGAATCTGTTACGGAGAAACGCATGAACACGCCGAAGGGTATCCAGATCACCGGCCCGATGCAGAAGGGCTATGAAAAAATCCTGACTCCGGAGGCGCTCAAGTTTGTCGCCAAGCTGGTTCGCAAGCACAGTGCGCGCCGCGATCAGTTGCTGGCCTACCGCAACGAACGCCAGGCGGTCATCGACCAGGGCAAGCTGCCGGGCTTCCTCAAGGAAACCAAGAAGGTCCGCGACGGCAAGTGGAAGGTCGCCGGCATCCCGACCGACCTGCAGGATCGTCGCGTCGAGATCACCGGGCCGGTCGAGCGCAAGATGATCATCAACGCGCTGAATTCCGGCGCAAAGTGTTTTATGGCTGACTTCGAGGATTCCGCAGCGCCGACCTGGGATCTGATGATCCAGGGCCACATCAACCTGTCCGACGCGGTACGCCGCAAGATCAGCTACACCTCACCGGAAGGCAAGGAATACAAGCTCAACAAGGACCTCGCGACCCTGATCGTGCGTCCGCGCGGCTGGCATCTGAACGAGAAGCACATCCTCGTCGATGGCAAGCCCGCACCGGGCGGCATCGTCGATTTCGCGCTGTTCTTCTTCCACAACGCGAAGGAGTTGATCAAGCGCGGCAGCGGCCCGTACTTCTACCTGCCGAAGATGCAGTCGCACCTGGAAGCGCGCCTGTGGAACAGCATCTTCGTAGACGCGCAGAACGAGCTGAAGATTCCGCAGAAGACGATCAAGGTCACGGTGCTGATCGAGACCCTGTGGGGCGCGTTCGAGATGGACGAAATCCTCTATGAACTGCGCAATCACATCGTGGCCCTGAACTGCGGCCGCTGGGATTACATCTTCAGCACCATCAAGACCCTGAAGAACCGCGCGGACTGGATCGTGCCGGACCGCTTCCAGGTGACGATGGACAAGCATTTCCTCGACAGCTATTCCAAGCTGCTGTGCGAGACCTGCCACAAGCGCGGCGCGCAGGCGATGGGCGGCATGGCCGCTTTCATCCCGGTCAAGAACAACGACGAGCTGAACAATCAGGTTTTCGCCAAGGTCAGTGCCGACAAGCTGCGCGAAGTGAAGAACGGTCACGACGGCACCTGGGTCGCCCATCCGGGACTGGTCAAGGTGGCGATGGACGTGTTCAACGAGCACATGCCGCAGCCGAACCAGGTGGACAAGCAGTTCAAGTACGGCATCAAGGCCGCCGACATGCTGCAGAAGCCGGAAGGCCAGATCACGGAGCCCGGCCTGCGCATGAACATCAACGTCGGCATCCAGTACATCGAGGCCTGGATCGGCGGCAACGGCTGCGTGCCGTTGCACAACCTGATGGAAGATGCGGCGACTGCGGAAATCTCCCGCACGCAGGTCTGGCAGTGGCTCAAGCATGGCGCGGCGCTGGCCGATGGCCGCAAGGTCTCGCGCGAGCTGGTACTGACGGTGGTTGACGAGGAACTGGCCGGCATCCGCAAGCAGCTGGGCGATGCGCGCTACTACGCGGGGCGCTACGCCGAGGCCGCGGGCATCTTCGCCCGCATGTCCACGGCCAAGGCCTGTGCGGACTTCCTGACGTTGCCGTCCTACGACTATCTAGATTAACCAGCTAAACTCTAGCCATGAACGGTAAACCGGGGGTGCAGCGATGCGCCCCCGTTTACTATGGGGGACTTTAGTCTGGGAAACTCGGTTT
>JBOICL010000293.1:0-9183 GCA_050740055.1 Stenotrophobium sp. | reverse complement strand
GGCGATGCCTTCGGCCTCGTTGCGCAGGGTCAACGCCAGATCGGTGAGCATCTGCGCGACGCTGGTGTCTCCGTTGGCTGATGCGCCCTGCGCGCGGAACTGGCCCACGAGGCGGGCGAGTCCGGGCGCGCCGAGCAGCAGCCACAATCCCAGCGCGATCTTTGCCGCAGCAGCACATCCGCTAGCCGCGACGGCGTATAGCGGCACGGCTCCGGAAGCGTCCATCAAGTGTGACCGGGCCAGCAGATACAGATGAGCAAGGTCGTTGATGACCGCGGCCAGAACCAGCGCACCCGCCGCCGCGAAAACCGCATGCCGCAACTCATCGTTGCTCCTGCGCACGCCCCACCACGACGAAGCCGGGCCGGCGATAGCCTCGGCCATGCGACGCGCCGCGCACCACAGCGCCACACTCGCGAGCAGATTCAGAACAAAGCCGCCATGCTGCATAAGCATCGCGGCCAGCAGGCCCGCGCCCGGTTTCGGCGCGGACAGGAACTTAGCCGCGACCGCGGGCAGATCGGTCAGCAGTTGGATACCGAGAAACAGGGCCAGAAGGCGGCAACCGACAAACGCCAGACCACGCAAATCCATCACGCCCTCCCCAAAGTGCGAGCAGAGCACCAACTATACGGCGATATGCCCAGGACTCAGAACAAACGCGGGATGAAGCGTGGCACACGCTTCTGGTAGTCCTGGTATTCCGGATACTTTCCGGACGAGATGCTCTCGGCCAGATTCGAGCTGCCCTGAAACAGCAGGATCAGCAGCAGGCAGCCGGCGGCGCTCCAGTTGAAGCGGCCCGTGGCTGCGATGCTGAACAGGAAGAAAACGGCCCAGATGGATTGCTCGGCAAGATAATTCGGGTGCCGAGAAAGCGACCACAGGCCGGAGCTGATGAAGCCTCTCGCGTATCGGCCGTCCAGCTTTTCGCCCGTCCTGGTACGGCGATGTTTCTCGTTCTGGAACACGCGCTGCTGTTGATCGGCAACGGCCTCATATGTGACCAGCCCAAGGAACACTGCGGCCATGGCATAGTCGATCCAGCCCAGGGGATTTTTTGCGCCGTGGGCCAGCAGGATCGGCAGCGTGATCAGCAGCAGCAGCGCGTTCTGGTAGAGCGAGATGAAAAACAGGTTGAACAGGGTCATCTTGAGGCGGCCCTGAAGTTCGGGCTTGCTGCGCACGTGCGCCCAGCGATAGTCTTCCGCGCCGCCCCAGAATTTCCACTGGTAGGCGCCGTGGCGGGAGAAGTTGTAGGTCAGGCGTACGCCCCAGACCGTCGCCAGCGCCGACATAAGCACCATGCGTTCATCCATGCCTCCCTGCACCGTCAGATACCAAGCGAAAACCGGCGGCGTGATGCTCCAGATCTTGTCCACTTGGCTGAGGTTGCCGGTGAATTCGCCGACAGTGAAGCAGGCCGCGGCGATGGCGAGCATGAGCAGGGAGACGCCGCGCAGGAGCAGCCACTGCTCCGGCGTCAGCGCCTGATCGAACTTGAAGGCGTAGATCGCGACGAGGATCAGCGCGGCGATCAGAAACAGCGCGGTCTTGTTCATGATGCCGTTCCGCTAAGCCGCGGCTTTCACCGGCTGCCTATGCACCGCCTGCGCGATGTCCTTTGCGGCGACGTAGGCGAAGGTCATCGCCGGGCCGAGCGTCGAGCCGGCGCCGGGATAGGTTGGCCCCATCACCGCGTCGGCCGTGTTTCCGGTGGCATACAGTCCGGCGATGACGCTGCCGTCCTCGCGCAGCACGCGCGCCTGCGCGTCGGTGACTAGGCCGCCCTTGGTGCCGATCTCGCCGGCGTCCATCTTCACCGCGTAGTAGGGCGGCTTCACGATCGGGCCGAGACAGCGGTTCGGCTTGACACTGGGATCGCTGTAATAACGGTCGATCGCGGTATTGCCCTTGCCGAATTCCGGATCGACGCCATTGGCGGCGTATTGATTCATCTTGGCGACGGTTGCGGCGAGGCCCTTGGCATCCACACCGATCTTAGCGGCCAGCGCGTCGAGCGTGTCCGCCTTGTAGTACACCTTGTCGAGCCAGTCCTTCGGCAGCTTTGAATCCGGCTCGATCTGCCCCGGCAGGAAAATGCCCATCGGGTATTTGTAGCGGAAGGTCGCATCGAACACGAGCCAGCACGGAACCGTGCCGTTGCCCTTGGCGTGGTCCTCGTACATGGCGTTGCGGAAATCGGGATAGGCAGCCGCCTCGTTGACGAAGCGCAGACCCTTGCGGTTCACCGCCACGCAGCCGGGCATGCCGCGTTCGATGAACAGCGTGACCTGCTGTTGCAGGCCCGGCTTGTACACAGTGGGGGAGCCCCACACCAGATCCATGTGCCTGACCGCTGCACCCAGCGCCTGCCCGGCAACGATGCCGTCGCCATGATTGATCGGCGGTGCGGCCGTCCACTCCACCTTCGTCGGCTTCGCCAGGTATTTGTCGCGCATCTGCTGGTTGGACTCGAACCCACCGGTCGCGAGAACCACGCCGCGCCGCGCGCCGAAGCGCAGCTTCTTGCCGTTCTGCATTACGGCGAGGCCGGTCACGCGGCCATGCTCCTCGATCAGCGACTCCAGCCCGGTGTTGAGCAGCAGCGGTATGTTTTTTCTCTGCATGGCGTGGCGCAGGGAAGCGACTAGGCCCTGCCCCAGCACCTGCCGGCGATCGCGCGGCGTGCGGCGACGCCATGCAAAGTCGAACCAGTACTTGCACATCATCTTGATGGTCAGCCAGATCCAGCCGGGGCTGCGCGAGAACAGCGTGTGCGCCTCGACCTGGTTCATCGCAACGCGGCCCATCAGCAGCGTGCCCTTGAAGGACTCGCGCTGGCGGTCGAACTCGTCGCCGAGCAGAGTGGCATCGAAATCCATCGGCTCCATCGAACGATAGCCGTCCTTGCCGCCGGGCTTGTCCGGGTAGTAATCCGGATAGAGTTTCACCGAGCGGAACAGCACACCGAACTTGTCACGCAGATAACGCACCATCTCCGGCGCGTTGCGCAGATAAGACTCGATGCGTTCCTGCGGGACCTCGCCGTGCGTGAGGAGCTTCACGTAGGTCAGCGCTTCCTCGTAGGAATCGCTGCCGCCAAGCTTGGGGATATCGTCGTTGCAGGGAATCCAGATGCCGCCGCCGGACACCGCGCTGGTGCCGCCGTACTTGTCCGACTTCTCAAGCACGATCGCGGACAGGCCCTGCTCCTGCGCACACAGCGCCGCGGTCATGCCGCCCGCGCCGGAGCCGACGACGACGACATCGAATTGCTGATCCCAGTGTAACTTCTCGTTGGAGCTCATCGTAATCACAGCCTTCTTCAAATTGAGAGTCCGCGCCACGGATGACGCGGTCTTGGACAGGACGTCCACACAACCGACTACTTCATCGTCAGATGAAGTAGTCGGTGTTGTCACGGCCCAGCATCACGCCGCCGTAGTTGCGGCCGAACTGCTCGGGATTGTTCGCGTAGTGGCCGCGTGCGGCGAAAATATCCAGCATGTAGCGATACAGCGGGAAGTCGGTGAAGATGCCGCGGCCGCCACAGGCCGAGAACAACTGATAGGCATGGCGCGCGGAGCGCTCCACCACCTGCGAAGCCTGGTAGCGGAAATGCAGGCGCTGCTGGATATCGTCCAGAGGCTGCTTGTTGCGGATCCTGGTCATCAGCACATCGAAATTGCGGTTCAGTACCAGCTTCATCTCGTCGATCGCAACCGCCGTCTCGGCGGCGGCCAACTGCGCCGGCGCCTGCTCCGAAGTCTTGTTGCCCATGTCGCCGACGCGAACCTTGGCGAAGCTGAGGAAAGTGTTCAGTGCTCCCTGCAGGCCGCCAATCGCGGCAGAAGACACGGCACGCACGAAGATCTGGCCAAAAGGCAGCTTGTAGAGGTCAGACGTGAAGGTGTCGCGGCCCGGGTTGGTGCCCATGAAGCCGTCGCTGGCTTTGTGCGTGCGGTACTCCGGCACGAACACATCCTTGACCACAATGTCGTTGCTGCCGGTGCCCTTGAGGCCCACGACATGCCAGGTATCGACTACCTCGAAATCAGAACGCGGCAGCAGGAAGGTGCGATATTCCGGCGGCGTCTTGCCGTCCTTCGAGAAAATCAGGCCACCGAGAAACACCCACTGACAATGGTCGATACCGCTGGAGAAACCCCAGCGCCCGCTGAATTTGAAACCGCCTTCGACCGGCGTCACCTGACCCTTCGGCATATAGGTCGAGGCGATCAGCACCGACTGGTCGTCCTTCCACACGTCTGCAGCGGCGCGCTTGTCGAACAAGGCGATCTGCCAGTTGTGCACGCCGATCACGCCGTATATCCAGGCGGTGGACATGCAGCCTTCGGCCAGGGTCATGCAGACGTCGTAGAACACCTGCGGGTCCATCTCGTAGCCGCCGTACTGCCTGGGCTTGAGCACGTTGAAAAAACCGGCCTTCTGCATCTCGGCAACGGTTTCCGCCGGAACACGCCGATCCGCCTCGGCCTGCTTGGCTCTTGCCGCCAGCACCGGCACCATTTCGCGCGCGCGCTGAACCAGCATTTCCGGGGTCACTGTCGGGTTTATTTTCTGAGCTTGATTCTGCACGCCGTTTTCCTCACATCGTTTGATTCAGGAAGCCACAGCCGCTACGCGGATCAGTGGGCTTTGAGGATCGACGTTTTCACAGAAAACGGAGACAGCGGCATCGTCCGAAATGAGTAGTGGATAAACGCGCGTGAGCGGGATCGCAGATCCGCAATGGCGCTGACTGAAGGCCACGCCCGCGAGTCCAAATGCCCGCGCGCGTTTCAGGCTATCCAATCAAAAACACCTCAGTGAAAGAGCACCGGAAAAAGGAAACCGCCGGCGATGGCAAGTACAAAAGCCACTACGCAACCAGCCAGGGCAAGACCTAGTTTGGCTGTGCGGGAAAGACCCGGCTTCTTGACTGGCGGCACACCCTTGGCTGGCGCAGATGCGGGCGATCGGGAATTTGCCGGCGCCGAGGCAGGCGCGGAAGCACGAACGGGTGCGGGCACTACCACCGGCGCAGGTCGCGGTGCGGGTTTGTAAGCAGGAGCCGCCGCTTGCTTCACCGGTGGCGCGACCCGTGCAGACGCATCTGCACGTGGGGCAGCCGGCGCAGACTTTGGCGCTGATGAAGCTTGGGCAGACGAGGATACCGGGACAGGCGAGGACCGCTGCGCAGGTCCCGCCACGGGTTTCGGCGCTGATACGGCCACTGCTGCGGATGACATCGCGTGCAGGCCCGGCATCGGCTTGGCCTCGCTTTTGTCACTAGGCTCAACCGTGTGGGCCAAAAAATAACCGAGTCGGCTACGCAAGCTTGCGATCCCAAAGCCCTTGCGCTGATTTTCCTGTTTGGACGCGGCGTACGATTGCCCCGCCTTGCGAACGCGCTGGGCAGCTTCCTGCAAGCGCCTAGCCGTCTCCTGAAGCTGCTGGCGCTGCGTCTGGACGGTTTGCCTCAACTGCTCGATCAAAGGGCCATCGCTGACGCCGATGACATTCTCCACCTGCTTGAACGCGGTTCGCGCAACACGGCGCAAGCGTCCCCTAGCTACAACGGGTAACACATCCTGATTCAACGCCAGTTTTTTCAACTGGACCGGGGCCTGCCACACTCCATCCGTCATTTCCTGCAGCTGCCGGCTCTGCGCCTCGATGATCTGCTTCAACTGCTCGATCAAGGGATCGTCGCTGACACCAATGACGTTCTCCACCCGCTTGAGCACGGTGCGCGCCACACGGCGCAACCGCTCCTTCGGTGCAGCGGCCAACACATTCTGATTCGACGCCAGGCTTTTTGACTGGACAGGGTCTTGCTGCATGCCATCCTCCGAAGTAGCAACTTTTTCTTTTGTAACAACGACTGCGGATAGTGATTGCCGCCGATTCCCGCGTAGCGCTTGACGAGCCACGTCGAGCAGATCGTCAAGTCCCCGCGCTTTGGCCGCGGGCGCCAGTTCATCCACCAGGTGCGGCTCGCGCACGGCATGATCAGCAACGAGTTCGGCGAACTCGGCGCGCTGTTCCCGCGGGATATGCGCCACGATGTCGAGCAGTGCCGGCCACAGCCGGTTATCCGCGTTGCGGGCCGCCGCGAGGATGCGCGCCCGCGTTTCCTGCGGAACCAGCGCGGCGTGAGCGGCGATCATGCGCTTGTGCGTGTCGCTCATCTTGCCGGCGAGCGGCAGCAGTTTGTGCCAGAGATCGAGTTCGTCGGCCACCTGCAGGATGTGCTGGATTGCCTCCTGCGGCAGCGTGCTGGCAGCCGCGCCGACCTGCGTGAGCTGCGCTTCGTTCATGCCGCCCGCAAGGTGCAGCATGTTCTTCCACATGCCGGCGCTGTCTGCGGCGCGCAGGATGTTTTCCAGTGTTTTCGGTGGCAGGTGCGTGGTCGCGGTTTCTGCAACCAACACCAGCTGCTCGGGGCTCATCATGCCGACCAGTGGAAGGAAAGAAGGCCACAGGCCATTTTCGTCGGCAGCCCTGAGGATGCCCTCCATCACGGCGGGATCGGACAGGGCGCGCAGGCGCAGCAGCTTGCGATGACTTTCCTCGGACATGCAGGCGACCACCGGCAGCACGTCGTCCCAGAGCTGCTGCCGATACGCGGTGGCGACCAGTCCGTCGAGTGCCGATTCGTCCTGATCCGCGGCGAGGTCGCCGAGCTTGCGCTTGAGTTCGTCGTCCACGAAGGCCATCAGCGCGACCGCTTCCGACCACAGGTCATGCACCGGATCCTGCGCCGCAACGATGACGCCGCGCAGGCGCTCATCGTTGAGCATGCGGATCAGGCCGTTGAGCTGGGTTTTGTTCTCGATGAAAAACCCGACATGCAGCAAGTCGGCCGGCTGGGTGAAAGCCTCCATCGCCTTGCGGATTGCGGCTTCGGTGACGTAATCCACGAAGCGCCCCATGGTGATGAATTCGCGGCGGCGCAGCAGTTCGACCGCAACGTCCCGTATACGCTCGGGCGGCAGGTTGCGGATGATGTCCTTGGCACGGCCAGGGTCAAGCTGCAGGCTGATATCCGCGAGGAAGTTCAGCGGCAGCCGGCCGGCGAGCTCCACCGCGCGCTTGTAGTTCATCTCGCCCGCGACACGGGCGCCCAAAATGGGCCCGAAGATTTTCTCCGCCATCATCGCGATAAGAGAAGTAGGCAGCAGCTTGCTGGCCAGCGCCAGGCGCTGGAACAGCGTCAGGTCGTCTGAGAACAGCCGCTCCTGCGCGGCCTGCCGCAGCTTGCGAATTTCATCCGCGGATATGTTCTGGAGAAAATCGAGCGTGGAATCCTTCACGCGGTAGAGACGTGCAAGCTTGATGATTTCGGCACGGACGGCGAGTCTGCTCATGCTTTCGTCCTCAACCGCGCAGAATCTTGATGACCGGCCCGCGCACCAGTGCAGGCAGATGCCCAAGCGCTTCCTGGATGGCCTTCTCCAGTTCCGCGCGCTGGGTTTTCTGCGCAGACAGAAAACCGTCCGCGAGCGCCTGCAACTGATCCGGCGCCAGAGCGCCCAGGCTTGTCAATTCACCGGACGGCTTCCCGAGGATCGCAGCCAGTTTTTCCAGTTCCACTGATGCGTTCATGCACTCTCTCACGACGCGTTCTTGTCCGAAGATCATGACACTGGCCGATAGCAACCGCAAAGCTGATGAATCCGCAGAAAACTCCATGCCAATACCCCTTGTGAAACTGTCATCGGGTTCACTCAAACGGGTGATGTGCCGCACTGTCCGCCTCGCAACACTGGGCGCCAGTTATCCGAGAGGAGCAAGGCATGTCCGCAGTCATGAAACCCGCGACCGGGGCTATCCCCTTACACAAGATTGAAGCCAAGGCGCCGCCGGAACGCTTTGCGCGCGGCTGGCATTGCCTGGGCCTTGCCCAGGACTACAAGGACGGCAAGCCGCACTCCTTCAATATCTTCGGTACGCGCCTGGTCGCCTTCCAAGGCGAAGACGGCGCGGTGCGCATCATGGATGCCTGGTGCCCGCACATGGGTGCCGACCTCGGCCTCGGCGCGGTCAAAGGCAATTCCGTGATCTGCAAGTTCCACGGCTGGAGTTGGGGCGGCGACGGCGTGTGCAATCACATTCCCTACGCCAAGCGCATTCCGCCCAAGGCGCGCATCCAAACCTGGGCGACCTGCGAACAGAATAAGATGCTGTTCGTCTGGAACGATCCGGAAGGCAATCCACCCGATCCCAAGCAGGCGATCCCGCGCATCGATCCGGTGTTCAAGCCGGACGAATGGTCCGACTGGTCGGTGGTGCAATGGACAATCAAGATCAACTGCCGCGAACTGATCGACAACATCGCCGACATGGCGCACTTCGTCTCGGTGCATGGCTCAGACAACGTGGTCTACTTCGCCGACATCTTCGACCAGCACAAGGCGACGCAGGTGATGGTCGGCGCCAACGAGAAACTCGGCGGCAAGGGTGAATACCTCACCACCATCGCCAGCTACTACGGCCCGGCCTACCAGATTACGCACATGTTCGGTTCGATGGGCGGCTACCCGGTCGAGTCGATTCTGCTCAACTCGCACACGCCTATTGACCAGAACAGCTTCGATCTGCGCTTCGGTGTGCTGGTGAAGAAATTCCCCGGCATGAGCCAGGAAGCCTGCGACGCGATGGTCAAGCAGTACGTGGACCTGACTAACAAGGCCTTCGGCGAGGACGTCGAAATCTGGCACAACAAGGTGCGCATCGACAATCCTATGCTCTGCGACGGCGACGGGCCCGTGTACCAGAACCGCCAGTGGTACGAGCAGTTCTACATGGATGTAGCCACCGTGCCGGAAAACCTCAAGACGCGGCGCGTGGTTGAGATCGACAAGGGCATCGAGAAAAAACCGGAACTGCGGCACGCCTTCGACGCCTGACGGTCTCTCATCCAAAAGCCGCCCGACTCCGGTCAGGCGGCTTTTTTGTTGGGTGGCGCCCGCCCGCGACACGGAGTTTTTGCGAAGCAAAACGGGTGCGGGAGCGGGCGGAGGGGTGCCGACCTTCGCGCTGGTCGCGGGCTTCGGGCGCTTCACGGCTTCGCCCCGGCCAAGCCTCCAGCTTGGCGTTCGCCAGCATGGACTGCCACTGGCAGTCCATGAAACCCTGGCTCACCCCATTGCCCTTCGGGCAAGCACCGTGTCG